>NATN01000131.1 GCA_002085355.1 Candidatus Zhuqueibacterota bacterium 4484_87
CGGTACCGCCGATAGTGAGAGACTGTTTTTCTTCTTCGCGTAATCTCCCCACCATATCCAGATTAAACATGTATTTGACTTTTTTCAAATCCACCAGTGGATGATTGACGAAATATTTAGAGCCCAACGTGCCCATTTCTTCAGCATCAAAAGTCATAGCAATAATGCTGCGTTTCATTTTTTTTCTTTCACTTGCCAGTTTTTCAGCAATTTCCAGCACAGCCGCAACACCAGAGGCATTATCATCTGCCCCATTGTGCACAGCGATTGTATCCGGTCTGCGTGACCCTGAACCGGGCCCGCCCATTCCAAGATGGTCATAATGAGCGCCAACTATGATATACTCATCTTTTAGCACCGGATCATTTCCGGGCAACAGAGCAACTACATTTTTCGCTCTGGAAATCTTTTTCACAATTTCCGTTGTCGCGGAAACTTCCTCATCCACCGAAAAGCTATGCGGTTTTTTTGTATCTATGAGTTTTTTCTCTAACGAAGCAATCGTTTCCCCCGATTTTTTGAGCAATGAGTTCGCTACGGATCGCTTAATTTGCAAAACTGAAATTCCGGCATCCGAAGTGCTTTTGTCAAAATAAAGATCAAGCAGCTCGTCCTTACTGTCATATTTCTTTCCTGAAACGAACAGCACACCAGCGGCATTGTGATCGCGCGCCACAAGTACTTTTTTTCTCAGCGATGTATAGTTAAGATAGGGTGACTTCTCTGATTCCTGTTCCGGGTCCCCGCGCAAAATGAGACACCATTTTCCGGAGACGTCAACTCCCTCATAATCGTGCCAAGCGAGAGAGTCATCATCAAAATCAAAGCCATAACCGACAAACACAACAGGCGCAGTCACAGATTTATTGGCAGAAAAAGCCAGCGGCACGAAATCCTTGCTTAACGTACCGGAAAAATCGCCAAATGTCAGAGAATTTCCCGAGCCTGCTTCTACATCAGTAACCACCTCAAATGGCTGAAACCCATCTTCGCCTAAAAGCTTTAATCCATTCTTTTTAAATTCACTTCGAATATAGTCCGCCACAAGATAACTCTGAGGAGTTCCCGGCTTTCGCCCGAGCAAGGAATCTGCTGCTAAAAAATAAATATGGCCTTTCAGCTCATTAACGGTGATATTCGGATCATCTTGAGCTTTCGCCAGTGAAAAAAGGACAATTACAGAAAAGAAAATCGCGAAAAATGCTTTTCGATTGAACATTTTTTTCTCCACAATTAATTGATTTCAAATTTTGTATAAAATTAATTTACTGTGCAAACGTCTTTTAGTTCCAATAGCTTTTTTGATCATTTCTTCGCCTGCTATTCCACAGAGCTAAAAAACTAATCATTAAGAAAAATATTTTATCAGCACTATATACTCTACAAAAAAACATTCTCTTTCTCTTAATGTAGTCGTCATTTTCATTTAACATATTTTTTTGAGCAAACTGTTGCATGCTGATACAAATTTTAAGTTTTTGTTTTCAAACAATACAAATTGATTTCAAAATTGTAATCAATTATAGTCGTTTACAGAGAAGCTATTTACTTTAAAATAAATATAGTTATCATTTTTTAGCGTTTTTAAAAAACATGGCATATTTTTTGATTAATTTTCTTAATGAAGTAACAAAATGTGACCTCTACATCATACGGCACGTTCTTCTTGAAGGTCTCCTAAGCGATTTTTTCAAATTAGAAAGTGATTCACAATGGCCGACAGTGTTAAATCCAAAATCGCAATCAAGGAACCGTCAATTTTTTCATCAGAACCATCGCGCCGCTCCGAAGAAACACTCATCTTTGGTTTTCCCAAGGAATTTAAAAGAGACTGGATCGGTTCACTTGATTATCGATTTTTAAAAATTTTATTAGCAACGTTTTTCATCGAAATCGGGCTGATATTTTTCCTCACATCCATTTTGGGAACAGCCAGCCGGCCTGTGAATGTCAAAAAAATTCAGCAGCAATATGCCCATCTTTTACTGGATAATGCGGTGAATCCGGCGCCGAAATCAACCATCACTTCCGAATCTACGGGAAGTTCAGCTATCGAGATAAAAAGCAATACAGAATTACCCATATCAGCGCCGGAAACAGCACCGCCACCGGAAGAAAATGCCATTTCCATTTCACAGAGCAATAAAGCGCATTATGGCGTCGCTCCTCTGGATCAACGCCGGGTGCTTGAACAAAGCACAACTCAGCAGCAGAGTGCTCTGGCGAGAAAAGTAAGCCAGACCGGGATCCTGCGGTACCTCATTTCAACGCCTAAATCCGATTATTCAGAGGAACTCAACGCCGTGTATGCCAACGGCGACGCAAACGCAAAATTATTGGAACAGTCCGCTGAAAAAATGGATGTTGTACGTTTCCGCTCTGCTGGCGCTATGTTTCAACCGATTTCTAAACAACAATTAGATGTGCTGGATCGGCTGAAGGGGTCTTCTGTAGAGGCAAATTTATCGGATGAAATGGCATCTCTGGAGCAGTTGGACAAAATTGCAGTGGAGCGTGAGAAAAAAGTTGAAAAATTGGAGTATCAACGCGACGAGCTGTTGCAGCCAGCAAAAAGTACCGCCAAAGTGCGCCCGACAGATCAAGTAGCAAGAGCCATTCAAGCTCACGCACGAGCAATTCAAAATTGTTACCAGCAAGCCGTTCGCCAGAATCCCGGGCTCAGAGGCAAAGTAACTTTCCGCATCGCTGTATCTCCAGCGGGAAGAGTCGTGGACGTGCAAATTTTGGAATCAACAATCGAAAACGAAAAAATGCTGCGCTGCATGGTAAATCGCATCAAACGCTGGCGCAATTTCGGACGAATTGATGACGCTGCCGGCGTGATGAAGTATCGACAAAGTTATGTTTTCGGATATTAGCTGTCCCTCCCTATATTCATTTTTTTGCCCCTGAACGGATTGAGCTCAACTTGGGAACACACCTTGCCGCTCAATCCGTTTTTTATTATTCATAATAATGATTATAATCCGCTTCGAAGGTAAAAACCGCATATAAACATTAATAGTAAATTTGAAACCCAAAATCTTGCCGCAATCACAACTGAAACGGTAATTTTCTGTCAATCGTAATTTCGGTGGGAGTTACATGTGCTCGGTAGGGTAAAATTTCCACGCCGGCGCTGAAAACTTCCCGTAATGTTTTTCCGTACTCTGGGTCGATATTGTCCGCCGGAGCGAACACTTCTCCATCCATTCGTTGGATGAGAAAAAATATCACTGCGCGATGCCCGGCTTGCTTGAGCTGTAGCAATTCTAAAAGGTGTCTTCTACCGCGTGTAGTTACAGCGTCAGGGAAAAGAGCTTTGCTATTTTCAACAAGCGTTACATTTTTTATTTCTACGTAGCATAAATTCTCGTCATCAGATAATAATAAATCCAGCCGACTTTGTGTGCCCACGCGAATTTCCCGCTTCAATTGAGGATAGCCGGAAAGTTCGGGAATTTCTCCGCTAATAATTGCCTCTGCTATAAGCCGATTGGGAACCAGCGTATTAATTCCCACCCAAACGCTATTCACTTTCACCATTTCCCAAGTGTGAACATATTTTCGTTTTTTCCCGTCATGTTGCGACAGCAACACATGACTACCGGGGGAATCGCAGCCCATCATACTCCCGGAGTTCGGGCAATGGGCGGTGATTTTTTCTCCGTTTTCCAATTCCACATCTGCTAAAAATCGCTTGTAGCGTCGAATTAATGTTCCGGGAATGAGTTTTTGCTCAATTTTCATTCTGCACCACTATTTTTCAGACCGTTAAAAAAAGCTATTTCCCCCAATGCACGCCGCTTTTCCACTTCCGCTTTCTCTTGAGCCGGATAGCCAACGCTTATCAAAGAAACAATTTTATATTTTTTCGGAATTTTAAAAAATTTTCTGACTCGTCTCGGATTGAACCAACCGATCCAGCACGTTCCCAGACCTAACTCGTGAGCACGCAAGACAAAATGTTCTCCTGCGATTCCAATATCAATAAAATAATAATGAATCCCTTGAATTTGCTTACCAATGCGATTGGCAATTAAATCCAACTTTGCCAGAACAACAATAATCACCGGTGCTTTTTTTGCAAATTTTGTTGGCGCATAAATTCCTGTAAAAACATAGTCTGTGAAATCTTTCAATGTTTCCGGATCGTCAATGACGATGAATCGCCACGGCTGCACATTTTCCGCTGATGGTGCGAGACGAGCCGCTTCCAAACAAGACACTATCTTTTCTCGCTCCACAGGTTTATCAAGATATTTTCTGATGCTGCGCCTGGTTTTAATCAATTCAAGTAAAGTGCTGTTCATTTCGTTCATTCCTGTTCTTGTTTTGGATTTTTGAATTTATCGCTTGCACATGAACATTTTTTTTCTTAATTTTGTTGCAAATGCTGCTGAATAATTCCCTCACCGGAGAGAAAACCACTGCTCTCTCCGGGCTATTTTTATAAAAGCAACTGTTATCAATCTTTAACGAGTAACCTGTGAAAAAGTTTTTCAAAAGAATATTTTCTCTGCTATTGGCTTTTATCGTCCTTTATTTAGTAAAATATTTTTACATTGATGCGGTAAAAGAATGGAAGTTGCCACTTGGCACATCGAATCGACAGGATTTATCCACGATTTATCTTGAACAGGACGCTTACTTCGAAGCCCGAAGACCTTCCTATGATGGAATCCCTGCGCATTTGCACACAGGAATCGACATGCAAATTAACGAACCTGGCGGCCCGGGAGAGCCTATTTATGCCATTGGGAAGGGAAAAGTCGTACAAATCACTGACCCACCGCCGCTGCGCAGAATTGTGATCAGGCACAAACTGCTTCGAGATGGGTTTATCTGGAGCGTCTATTTACACGTGATTGACGAAAAAGTTGCTATCGGAGACCGCGTCACAGCAGAGACCGTCATTGCCAGACGACTTAATAAATACGAATTGGATTATTTTGGCTGGAAATACAATCATTTACACATAGAAATAATGAAATTCCCGCCCCTGAACACTAATGACACTTACCGCCGAAGAAGCTATACCTGCCGCACTAAAAATGAAGTCGAGCATTATTTTATTGATCCCTTGCTATTTTTTCGGGCGCACCTTCCAGGGGAACTCATAAAACAGGGGAAATAAAAACCAAGCAAAAATAAAAAAAGCATTGAACAAAAAAGATGAATAATTATCTGCCCAATGCTTTTT
Organism: Candidatus Zhuqueibacterota bacterium 4484_87; assembly: GCA_002085355.1. Taxonomy (GTDB): domain Bacteria; phylum Zhuqueibacterota; class Zhuqueibacteria; order Thermofontimicrobiales; family Thermofontimicrobiaceae; genus 4484-87. The sequence continues at coordinate 5,204 of NATN01000131.1, forward strand.
TAAATTTATTTATAAAAAACTATTTCTGCCATTCCTTCAAAGTATTCCGTACTTCATTTTTCAAAACAGCATCTTCAGCAACGCCTTCGTGTACGCCTGTTGCATTCAGAATTTCGTTCATGAGCTTTTTTGCCCGAACTTTTTTGCCCTGGGAATAAAGCGCTTCTGCCAGAAACTGTTTTGTCGTTAGATTTTCCGGCGCCAATTTATACCCTTTTTCCAAAATCTCAACAGCTTTTTCTTTTGAAGGCCAACGAAGGATAGGCCAAATTTTTGGAGCTTTGAAATAGACGCGGCCAAGCACGCGGTAGCCACCTGCTCCGTCAAATTTTGAATCCGCCTTGATTGACTTTTCGCACAATTCTTTAATTTTTCCGGCAACGCCTTTGCGGGCAGCGGCAAGAATGCCATACTCTTCGCCCCAGACGCCCCAGACAATTGCTGTGAACAAATTGATCCCTGCGGAATTGGGAAATTCCTTCAGTGCATTTTCGCCGATATCTTTTCCCAAATCATAGATTTTTTTCTTCATTTCTTTATCCGCAGTGCAATATTTCCCCTTGAAATAATAAGCCCGAATGAGCTTCCAGGTCGCTTCTTCTTTTTCCTGGCCCTTGGCGTTCGTCAGTATTTGTTTGTACAACTCAATTGCCTGATTAATTTGCGCGCTGTCAGCCAGTAGTTTAGCAGTGTCGAAATTTTCGCCGCGTTTATCCCAGTATTCATCAGCTTTTTCCATCAAACCCTGAGCTAATAAATTCAGAGAAAAGAACAGTACAAATACAACGAGTAATGCAAAACTTTTTTTCATGCAGTTTTCCTCCCATGGAAAGTGTGAATCCCAATTAGATAAATTTTTCGCAAATTTAATATAATAAAGTCTTTTGGAATTTGCAACTGTTTTTTAAATCACAGCCTGGATTAAACTAAAACCAAAGTTGAGCGTATAATATTTGAATGAAACGCCTTATAGTCCATCATGCGGCTATGGGAGAAATTTTTTGATAGATTTTGAACGGAGCATCAAATGTTTTTTTACGATAATTATGAGGAGCATTTTCTCAAAGAGCAACTTTTGCGCGCTTTAGGGCTGGATGCTAACGGTCAAATTGAACTTGACTCCGTCATTCGAGAATCCGAAAAATCCGATATGCACGCAATGCTATCCGTTAAATTACACAAAATGTTTATCACCCAAATCCGTACGTTAATTTTGCATTTGAAAAAAACAGCAATTTTACAAATTGAAAGCAACTCTGATCGCCTTTTGCGCTCTGCGAATTTCAAACCACCCGCCAATTTACCCTATTCTGACTTTTCCGAAAATTGATTTAGATGTTTGAACAGATTGTTATGGGAAATAACCTGGAAAATCCGCTAAAAAATCCATGCCGATGATACAAATTACCTCTGATGCTTTTTGAATCTCATATAATTTTCACAGAATAAGCAAATAATCCCCTAATTCCTTTAGCCATGTAAATTATACATGTATTTTTTTCTTATCTATTGGTTTTTATATATCTATATTAAACAATATTGTAACTCTATTACAATCAGGTACTAATCATTCAATTTGAACAGTAAAAATTTCATTTTGTAACAGCCTAAAAATTTATTTACTTTTTTTAATTTTTTTGAGCAAAATCACATTAACTGTTAACGTATTTTATTATATTCAGTTAGCAAAACAGAAGAATTACTCAATTTTTCATCAATGATTCAGGCATTTCCTATTTTTTTGGCATGAACTTTGTTATTTGATATACCAGAAAGCAAGAAAATAAAAAATACTAAATATATGAGGAGCAATACGATGAAAGCGATTACAGTGAGATTTACGGAAGATCAGATCGAATTATTGGAGAACCTCAGCCAGAATGCCGGAAAAACTTCATCGGACTTTATCAAAGAGACTATTTTTGCGCTACTGCCATTGAGTGAATATTCCGCTGTGAAAAAGCATCTCGATTCCATTCAAAAGGGAAAGAATAAAGCTGAAGATATTTCGACTGCAAAGCGCATCATCAAAAACATTCAAGCCAGCGCGAATGCAAGATTGAAAAGAATCGGAGTACTATAAATTATTTTCACATAAAACGCCCCATTTCCTCGTATTTTTAGCTAAGATGCCAAAGCTCATTTGGCATCTTTTTTTGGGCCAAATATCTCTGCTTCAATATTCCTTTCATTAAATTTTGAATCAAAATTGCAACAATTTCATCAAAACAAGTAAATTTCTTGCAAAAAAATAATTTTCGGGAGGAACCAATGAAGAAGATTTTGACGCACATTTTCATTTTGTTTTTTGTCACC
>NATN01000132.1 GCA_002085355.1 Candidatus Zhuqueibacterota bacterium 4484_87
GTTGTTGCGGGACTCTTCATGATGTATGTGGCGCCTTCCGAGGCTATGCATACGCTTAAGATTGCCCTGCGGGAAGTGATGGAACGGCTGATCCCGTTTGATCCGGATTTCTACCCGGCAGTACCGATTTTAGGCGCGACCTACAGCATCTGGATGGTAGGCCTTTGGCTATTCGGCGCGTTTGCTGTTATTCTTGCTAAAAAAATCTATGACGGCGAGCAATGGGCGCGAAGCACCCTACTTGGCTTTTCTGCCTTTACAGCCGTTGCCGGAATGACTATGTTGATTCCCTGGATGGTATTAGTAGTATCCGACTATTCTCACGGCCCTGTTCCGGGGATTCTTCCTCCGCCTGCAGGCACTTCAGTAATGCCGCCGGTGATCTGGACGCTGGCTTTTGGTCTACTTTTTTATTATATCTTTTTATTAATGGACCAAGACAGTATTAAAAACAAAATCATCAAACTCATTCCTTATACTTTTGTGGGAGTCGTTGCCGGCATGGTCTTTATGAACGGTCAACACGGCGTACGTTATTTCATTTTCATTCCTGAAAAATTAACCGCTAACCCGCCCAGCGAATTCAGTCCCTTTGGAAATTTCTTTACAAACCTGGATTATTATAATGCATTAGCACTGACGACTATTTCACAAGCACAATTGGATTCAATAAAGGTCGATCAAATTGTGAACATTGTGAATAAGGCGCACGAGGTTGTCCCGCAAGTCGTAAAATTTTCCAAACCGACTTATGACCCGAACACGCTGGTTCTCTTATTGGGCGGATTCATGAATTATCTATCATCATTCCTGATGATATTGGCCATTCCTTTTCTGGCTCTTAAGAAAAAATTCGGATATTATACAATACTCGGAACTTCTCTGGCAACGGCCTTAATCGGTTTTCAAGGTTACATTGTTCGTCATTCTTTTGAATGGGGAGTCGGTGGATTATTATCACTAGCATTGTTCGGACTGTTCCTGCTTCCGATCTTTAAAAATTTATTTGTCGAAGAAGAAACAGCTTAAAATAAGGTAATCATCCGGTGACGCCTGTCGCCGGATGATTTTCCTCCTTTTCCAAGATCATCGTGCTAACATTAATCGATTATGAGGAGGGTTCTAATGAAAAAATTGTTAACTTCTTTAATTATCATACTAAGCATTTCAACTGTTTTTGCAACGGACGGCGATCAGATGATTGGTGTCACGGCCCTGCAATGGGCACGCGGTGGTGCAATCGTTGCCTCGCCGGTTGACATTCCAAGTATCATCTACAATCCGGCGGCGATTGGCGAGTTGCCTTTTAAAAATTTAGGATTTGATCTCAGTTTGGGAGTGCTCAATCCGCCTCGTAAAATCACTTCGATGGTAGGAACAACGGAAAGCAATTCCAATCTTTATCTGGGCATGGGCAACGGTTTCGGCGCCCGATTTTCTGACAAAATTTTAATCGGAATCGCTGCTGGCGGTGTTGCAGGCATGGGCGTGGATTTCCCATCCACAACTCTTCCGGACAATCCGGGAACACCTTTTGCCGAAAACACATCCATTGTGACGAAAAAGGGATTATTAAAAATCGTCCCGACCATTGCCTATAAAGCTAATGAAAAATTGACCATTGGCGTGTCTTTGCAAATCGGTCAGCAATCTTTGGCATTAAAGACTCCGGGGTTTACTCTTCCCCAGACAGAAGCCTATGGATTCGGCGGAGCCATTGGTGTTATTTATCACCTGAATAACAAAATACAAGCTGGACTTTCCTATATTTCCAAAATGGATGTATCCGAATACTCGTTCAACGGAACCAGCCCTTCTGCAGGTGAGGGAGAATATAAACTGGATATGGACAGTCCCCAAAGTGTCGCTTTCGGCCTCGCTTTGAAATTAAATATGAAGCTAATGATCGAAACCGATGTTAAATGGTATAACTTCTCCGATGTAATGGATCGCGCAGATTTGATTACACCAAGCGGAAATGTTATTCCCTTAAACTTCGGATGGGACGATCAGATGGTTTATGCCATTGGAGTGAATGTTAAACCAAAACCAGGAATGTGTATAAAAGTGGGTTATAACTACGGCGCAACTCCCATTGGCAGCGAAGATGTGGACAGCAACCTGGGTTCAATTGCAGTAATGGAACATCATATTTCCATCGGTATAACAAAAAAATGGAACGCGAAATGTGCTTCCACCTTATCTTTTACCCATGGCTTTCATAACGAAGTTCAGTCCAGCGCGACGCCCAATAAAATTGAAGCTGAACAAAATATTGCTTTTTTCCAACTCAGCTTTCGTCTGTAATTAGATAAACTTATGAGCTACTTTCTTCATTAAGTTAAAGAGAGTGGCTCCCTTTAATCCCAGCGCAAGCATATTGGTTTTTGACCCATTCGATGACATAAATTGGCTGTAACCGAAAAAGGTTCAAACAAAAAAATTAACTGAGAGCGAAGAATGAAAGGAAAACCTGCCATCCGAAATCATTGGCTACTAATTTTGTCCGGATTAATGTGGACAGGCGTCGGTATTTTATTGAATAGTTTTGCCATAAAATGGTTAGTCAAATATCAAAGCAGTGAAGTAATTGCCGCCGAGAGCGCTGGAATTATCATGGGAATAATTATTGCGATTTTCGGATTCAGTAAAATCGCGCACAAAAACATTCGTCGCATTCTAAGTTTACCTGAAAAAGTATGTGTTTTTGCCTTTCAGGAATGGAAAAGTTATATCTTGATTGCAGTGATGATGACTATGGGAATATTTTTACGAACATCGGGTTTGGTGCCAAAACTACTCTTGTCGCCGGTCTATGTCGGCATTGGCAGCGCGTTGTTTTTTTCCAGCTTTCTATACTATCAGGGTTTTCTGAAGTACCAAAGGATAAATTGATTTTAACTCAGGAGGCGGGTTAATGAAAACGATATTTGCTTATCTGATCGTATGGTTTTCTTTGATGATGTCTTTAACCACAGGACAGACACAGACGAAAATCACCGGCTTTTTTGACGTAATTCACAGCTACAATTTTACCATGAACGAAAACAGCGGTTTTCGTATCAATCAATTTGAGCTCGATTTGAGTTTTTCGTACTGCGATTATATTTCCATGGCGGCTGCCATTGCGCATAACAATGAAGAAAACAAAGTGGAAGCTGCGCTGGCGTATCTTCACTACAACTTCTTTTCCAAAAAATCCCTCATTCATCCCCATAAAGAGGAGTCAATGCCTCATACAGGTTTGCTTATCGGGAAATTCGACATTCCTTTTGGGATAGATTATCTTTCCTTTGCGTCTCCGGATCGCCCCATCATAAGCCAACCCATAATTATTGAAAAAACTATCGGATATTGGACTGATATCGGCGTCAATTTTCATATTGTGAACAAAAAACTTTGTCTTTCTTTGAGCGCTGTAAATGGTTTTAACAACGGCATTAATATCGGCGGGAATTTCAAAATTTCAAGTATCCCTTTTTTTCAGATCGGTCTGGGACATCGATCTGATTTTGTCTCCTTATCCAACAGGAGGAATTGGATCAACACTCTCTTTTTGATTTCAGAACAAAAAAATTGGGAGATTAAATCAGAATATATTTGGACACAAGGATTACTGGATGGCGCACAAGATACACTTCGGACTCCCGGAAACCACAAAGGCTTTTATTTGCAAACCGTTTTCCAGCTAAAGGATGCAATTCGGTTACCATTTTTCTTGACACTGCGTTATGGATTTTGGCGGTCAGACATGGATAGCGATCAATCCGGGAAAAACGATCAAATCAACCGCTACACTCAGGGATTGGGATATTGGATCCATGACAATTGTTCGGTCAGAATGGAAATTCGTACTGATCAATTTGAAAATCACCACCATCACAACATCGTCATGCAAATGGTGATTAACTTTTAAGGAAAATTTTCCTTTTCAGCCTCTCCCCTACTTCCAATTCCTGCTGATAAATTCTTCCACTTCGGGGATGCCGCCCTGATAAATCAAATAACCGTTGTGCGGTTCGCGTTCAGTTATTTCGCCGGCGATAGGTGTGAGCATGATCTTTTTCACTTCTTTCAAATCTGAAGTCTGTCCCAAAGCCCATCCCAATTTTCCGTATGCCACTTCAGGCAGCATGTTTGCCGCAGGAATGACACCAAGCTCCATGATGTCTCTGCCCGTATCGTAAACATACATTTGCACATAACCCCACAGCGTCTGCACGGTCATGTATATAGCAATTCCTTTATCGCGCGCCTTTTTCAGCGCCGGATACAACGGCTTATTCACATGTCCCAATCCGGTACCTGCAATGACAATCCCCTTATAATCATTGTCAATTAATGCTTCGATAATATCGGGTTTCATATTTGGATAGTAATAGACAATGGAAACTTTTTCTTCAAACGCCGTATTAATCGTGACATTTTTATCGTCGCGGCGGTGTTTGTAATCATCACGAAAATAAACAAATCCTTCTGTGCTCACTTTTGCAATGGGGATATCGCCGATGGTACGAAAAGTCGAACGATAGCTTGAATGCATCTTCCTAACGCGAGTGCCCCGGTGAAGCAAATCGTAGCGATCGCTGGTTGGACCAAACATACAGACGACAACTTCCGCAATATCGCTCTCGGCCGCTGTCTTTGTCGCATTGATCAAATTTATCGCTGCATCTGACGAGGGTCTGTCGCTGGAACGCTGGGAACCGACCATCACAATTGGCACCGGTGAATTTTGCACCATGAAAGACAAAATCGCCGCGGTGTGATGCATGGTATCGGTACCGTGCCCGATGACAATTCCAGCGACGCCTTTTTCAATTTCCCTTCCAATAGCTTCTGCTGTTCCGATCCACTGCTCTGGTCCCATATTTTCGCTGAAAACGCCGTACAATTTTTCCGTTTCCAGATTGCAAATATCCGCCAATTCCGGCACTGATCCGTACAATTCTCCCGGAGAAAAAGCAGGAATTACAGCGCCGGTGCGATAATCCAGCCGACTGGCAATAGTACCGCCGGTTCCGAAAAGTTTGACACGTGGTTTCCTGGGATCATAAGGAAATTCTTTTTCCGGGATTTTGTAATTTGCCTTTTTGTAACCTGTTTCTTTCATCGCATGAATCGTGTCTGCTGCCAGACCAATGTTGTAACCATTGCGCAGTTTTAAGACGACATGACGATCATCTGCCGTTTCCGAACGGGGCAAAATGATGCCTGTGAATTTGCCGCGACTGGTTTCCACTTCCACATCGCTCCAGACACGCACATGGAAATTTTTCAATGTCGATAACGCCGCCCCTCGATAACCTTTGTAATCTTCACTACTCATCAAATGCAAACCTCAAATTTTATGAGAAAATTTCTCCTGCAAATATCTTCAGTTATTTTTAAATGTACTTCCGCACAATTTCCGCCACCTCTTTTCCGACAGCCTTGCCGCGAATTTTCTCCATTACCTCGCCCATCACAATTTCAAATTTTTTATCCTCATCGAAATCAGCGACAACTTTGATCGACTTCGCTCTCTCTTGCGCTATTTTTTCAACTTCCGTTGCCGGTAACGGTTTGAACTCATCAATTAATTCATCAATTGAAGCTGTCAAATTCTCCATAAATTTTTCCAAAATAATCGCAACTGCCTCGCGAACAATTTTCTTTTTGGCAAAAGCGTTGAAAACTGCCAACAGAATATCTCTGTCCAATTTGTCCACTGGCAGCCCCTTTCTCCGCCAATGTTTTAACTTTTCCGTCAGCAATCGGGCGGGGAAAATAGGTTCGATTTTAATGTTTTCAAGGATGGAATCGAGCCAATCACCCTTATCGGACAAAATCAATTCATCTGTCATTTTTTCAGGCAAACCCATCTGGTGATATTTTTCCCTTCGCACCCAGGGCAAAATCGGCAATTGACCTTGAATGCGGCGTATCCGCTCCTCATCAAGAGCAATCGGCGGCAAATCCGTGTCCGGATACATGCGATCGGGTCCGGGAAGAATACGCTCAAAACCGGTCGTCCCGTCGGAAAGTGCCTGCCTTGTTTCGCTGGGGATTCCTTCAATCGCCTCGCGTGCCCGAATTTCGATTTCCCGAACCGCAGTTTCGACATCCGTTTCATTGCCCCAAGTGATGATCAGGGAATCACTTTCCTTAAAATCAGTCACTCGCTTGATTTTCTCCCAGGCAGCACTGCCTATCGTTTCATCGACTGAGTCGGAATGGATCAGATTAGGAATAGTATCAATGCAGGCAATTACACGCACCCGATCAGAAAATTCTTTGGCAAAACTTGTCCCGGGCTGCGTGGGATGGCTCAAAATCCCCTGGAAAAATGGCAAACGAACACATTTGATCCGCATTTCAGAATTTATGACATTCTTTATGGGAAGATAGCTGGTCTGGCGCAAGATTTCAGTGACGTCAAAACTTTGAGGTTTAAAATTATCCGGCTTCAAACCACGAAAGCGAAGTTTCTGCCGGATTTCCAATAGCGCTTTTTGCCTTCCCGCTTCATTGTGCACCAGCCGCGGGATGATGGGAATCCGCGGCACGCCTTTGATCTCGATGCGAGTCCCGCCTTCAATACTCACATTCACGTCCTGTCTGGTTGCACCGATGCCTCGCCTCACTTTTCCCGTAGCGCGAGTCAATTGACGAATTAATTGCGCCACTTCGGCTACCTCCTGCGGCGTGCGCATATCCGGATAGGTGACTACTTCAATCAAAGGCATTCCCAACCGGTCCGTACGATAAACGCGAATATGGCCTTGGTCGCTCACTTCGCGGCAGGCATCTTCCTCAAGTCCGAGTTGCACGATGCCAATTTTACGGTTTCCAAAAGGGATTTCACCATCCACACCTAAAATTGTCGTACGCTGAAAACCCGTGGGGATGCTGCCGTCCAGATATTGTTTCCTTGCAATATGCAACTCACTCACTAAATTCAATTTCAGCAGTAGCGCGATCTCCAGAGCGATCTCCAGCGCCTCATCGTTTAGTTCAAACGGCGGCGCATCATCCATTTCGTAAGTGCACACCGTCTCTTTATTCAATTGATAAATGATCTCTTTTTTTGTCTTGAATTCCATCAATGCTGTTCCGTCATACTCTCCCAGTTCCGAAAGCGTGGGCCTCATGTGGCGCAAAATTTCAGCGTCATATTTCTCACTGTATCGTCCTGCAGGGCAGCGGCAAAATAATTTTTTCTTTGTTTTTAACTGCTGATGAATTTCCAGTCCTGCCTTTAATCCCAGCTCGGCATAATCGCCAGCCGTCATATTTTCAAATGGCTTAAGCATAAATTTTTCCCGCTGTTTTCGATTCAAATATACATTGAAAATCCGATTGTTTCAAAACTCCGCTCCGACATTATGCTTTCAATTTAATAAAATTTTTGACTAATACCATCCCAGTTGATCGAGCACTTGTCCGGCACGCTGTTCAAGCCACAACTTATATTTCGGCACGTCCCGACTCAAAAATTCATGAATATGTTGTGCC
>NATN01000133.1 GCA_002085355.1 Candidatus Zhuqueibacterota bacterium 4484_87
TTTAACCCGAAACTATGAACTCGAAGCTACAGACTCGAAACCCTAAAAATGAACAATAAAAATGAAAAAGCCAAAGCTGCAAACAATCAATATTAACGACATCGATTTTGAAGACAAAAGCTACGTTTTTACCTTTGAGCCGCTGATCAGCGACATGGTGCATTCCATTCAGGCTGTCGGACTGATCAATCCGCCATGGCTGGAAAAGCGAAGTGATGGCAAATTTCGCATTGTATCGGGGTTCAAGCGCATCATCGCACTGAAGCATCTGTCACAAAAAAAATTCTCTGCTTTGGTTCATTCGGCGGGTGATGATAAAATCAACGAAGAATTATTCCTGGTAAATCTCCATGACAATATCGCTACACGGGAAATCAATGTCATTGAAAAAGCCCTGATCTTGCGCAAATTGATTTTTGATTTGAAAATTAACAAAAAACGGGTAATCAATGATTACCTGCCGTTATTGGGCTTTGGCAAAAATCCGGAAATTTTGAAGCGTTACCTGCCCCTGGCAGAACTGCCTGATTATCTGAAAGCAGCCTTGCTCGATGATACGATTTCCATTGAAACAGCGAACCTACTCGCAGAATTACCGGAAACGGAAAGCGCTGAAATATTTTCAATTTTCCAAAATTTAAAATTGGGCAGAAACCGGCAGAAAGAACTGCTGCGGTTGCTGCAGGAGATACAACACGTCTCATCTCATTCACCGCTGGAGATTCTTGGCGCTCGTGAAATTCAACAAATACTCGAAAATGAAAAGCTGACTCCGCCAATCAAAACGCAGCGGCTCATCACTGAAATAAAGAAAATCCGTTACCCTTTTTTCTCAAAAATCGAACAAAAATTTCTCGACCTAAAAAAAGGTCTCAAATTACCGCCTTCAATTCGGATTATCCCGCCGCCTTACTTTGAGGGCAAAAAATTTACGATTGAATTCACCTTTTCATCACAAAAAGAATTTAACCAGGCAATCTCACTGCTGAATAAACTGAAATCGGAAAATAAAATCAAACCACTGGAAAAACTGACAAAAAATGACTGACAAACTATACCATCCATCAAAGCTTTTCATTGAAAAACGCGCCCTGAAGCATCCGATCACCAACCGGATCATGGAACGGCTGCTGCATTTGAAACCGGTCATCATCAATGACGTTGGTGAATTCATTTTGGCTGAAAAAGATAATTTTACAGATGTCCCGCCTCAGGAAAAGCCGCTCATTCTGGCGTTTCAAAAAGGAAAATTTCTCAAAAATTGTCCAGGAACGCAACGCTACATCTGCTGCGGATATCAAATTTTAAATCTGGTGAACAACTGTGAAATTAATTGTTCGTATTGCATTTTGCAAGGTTATCTGAACAGTCCGTTCATCATTGTGTACGTCAACCTGGAGCATTTATTTCAGGAATTGGAAAATACCTTTGCGGAAAATCAGGAAAAAATCTACCGAATTGGCACGGGGGAATTGGCAGACAGCCTGAGCACAGATCATTTGACTAATTTCAGCCGAGAATTGGTGCGGTTTTTCAGCCACCGTAAAAATGCAGTATTGGAGTTGAAAACAAAAACCACGCAAATCGAAAACTTTCTCGATGAACCGCACCGCGGCAGAACGGTCGTGGCATGGTCTTTGAACACTCCCCGAGTCATTGCTACTGAAGAAAAGATGGCTCCATCTTTGGAAGAACGAATCGACGCGGCGCAAAGGAGTCAAAAAGCCGGTTTTCGTCTGGCCTTTCATTTCGATCCCATGATCTACTATGAAAATTGCGAGGAAGATTACAAAAGCGTTGTCCGGCAACTATTTGAAAAAATCGACCCTAAAAATATCATCTGGATCAGTCTCGGCGCGCTGCGCTATCCACCGCATCTGGAATCTCTGATTCGGCACAATCACCCGGACTCGGAAATCACTTACGGAGAGCTCTTTCCCGGCCTGGATGGCAAGCTCCGTTATTTCAAACCCATCCGCATCCGAATGTTTCGTGAAATTTACCGCGAAATTAAAAAAGCTGCACCGGATGTTTTCGTCTATTTATGCATGGAAAGCTCGGAAGTCTGGGAGAAATCCTTTGGCTGGACTCCGAAAACCAGCGCTGGGTTGAAACGAATGATGGACGAACTTGTTTAATATTCTCTATTTCAATTAAATCATAAACTCGGGATTTGAATGGAATTAACGTCTGCGATCTATTTTTCTTTCCTTTCCGTGACCATTATCTTTTCTCTGCTCTCCGCTGGATTTTTAGTGACTTTTTTTCTGGAAAAAAACTTTCGCGCTCTTTGTCGAGGTTTCCTGATTTTCGTTCCAACAGCAGCGATTCTCTTTGCCCTGCTGTTCAGCGAAATCTTCTTAAAATTTGAAATTCTGACAACAATCGTCTTGCTCGCACTTTTTTTTGATGTCGCCATGCTCGTCCGCCTGCCTTCTCCGGCAATTCGCATCAATAAAAGTCAACAGGAACGCGTTGACGAACGGGATGCTTTTTTTCATCGATTTTATTATCTGCGGGAGGAGATGCCGGAGTTCAAAACTTATTACGAGACTCATCCAGAGAAAAAAGAAATTGACGACGCTATCCGCGCACTTCCTGATCTGGGAGAAGCCGGTTCGCGCAGCTACCATGCGATTAATTCACTTTTCCAGACTGCCACTTTTGATATTATCGGCCGCTTCAATCGTTCAGCTCACTTTTTCCCTGAAAAAAAATCTGATTTTCCCGGCTCGGTCTCTTCGCTTGAGATGACGCAACGGATTAAAGGTTATGCCCACTATCTGGGCGCAGACCTCGTCGGGGTGACTAAATTAAATCCTGCGTACATTTACAGCCATAATGCCCGCGGCGAAGGAGATTGGGGCGCCCCCATTGAGCTCAATCATAAATTCGCTATTGCCCTTGCTGTGGAGATGAAATCTGAAATGATTTCTCATGCACCAGATGTCGCCGTCACGACAGAAAGCTCTCTGCGCTACATGGACACCGCTAAAATAGCACTCATTCTGGCACGATTTATCAGTTTATTGGGCTATGAAGCCCGTGCCCACATCGACGGCAACTATCGCGTAATGTGCATCCCCGTTGCCGCAGACGCTGGGCTTGGCGAGTTGGGCAGACTCGGTTTGCTTGTCACACCGCAATATGGCTCACGGGTCAGAATTTCTGTGGTGACCTCAAATCTGCCATTAGTTCCAGATGAGCCAATAACATTCGGCGTTCAGCATTTCTGTGAAATTTGCAAAAAATGCGCGCAAAATTGTCCATCTGCTTCCATCAGCAGTGAAGACAAAAAATGGGTCAAGGGAGTGAAAAAATGGCAGTCCCAGCAGGAGAGTTGCTATCGATTCTGGCGTTTGCAAGGCTCGGACTGTTCGGTGTGCATCAATGAATGCCCCTATTCATATCCTTCAACACTGATGCACAATTTGATGCGTTCATTTGTAAAAAATAATAATTTCTCTCGTCGCATGATCTACTGGGGAGATCGGATATTTTACGGAAAGAAAAACAAATCATCATTTCCGCTGCCTCAATGGCACAAAAAGTAAAACTAAGACCCGCTAACTGGTCCGAATGAAATTAACAAAAAAAAATTTTGAAATTTTTGAAAAAAGTACTTGCCTTTTTAATTTTTTGTGTTATCTTAAATATCTAAAACACGTTTTCTTTTTCCTAAAGATTGGAACGGAAACGCGACCTCTTATGCCGCTGGAAGCGGAAGATCAAGCTCGTGAAACTTACGAATGATCACCTCATTTCACGGTTTTGATCGCGCCGATTATTGACACGCGACCGGAACCTGAGCCCCGACTTCACCTGAAAACGAATTGTTCCATTTCTCATCAATCAATTTGCTGAAACATTTACTTATTTTATCTGTGGCGTCCTGTCATTTAGCTAATTGATTTTTCAAAAATAATAAAATTTAATGAGGAGATGTCCATGCAATATTGGCGCAAACCTCTGGACGCGGACAGGATACAAATCCCGCACGGGGAGATTCACATCGTCCGCGACCGCTGCAAAGGATGTGGCTTTTGTGTGGAATACTGCCCAAAAGATGTATTGGAGCTGTCTTCACAATTTAACATTAAAGGTTATCATCCGCCGGAAGCCGTAAATGCAGATGCGTGCGTGCATTGTCAACTGTGCGAATTGTTATGTCCCGAATTTGCAATTTTTGTCACGCTAAAAGAGGAGGAACAAACCGTTGAAGGCTGATCCGAAAGGAGTACTCACTGGAGAGCACTATTTAGATGGAGACCACGCCTGCACTGAAGGGGCGTTAGCTGCAGGATGCCGTTTTTTTGCCGGTTATCCGATTACTCCATCCACAGAAGTCGCGGAAAGATTTTCTGCGCGAATTCCTCACGTCGGGGGAATTTTTATTCAGATGGAAGACGAATTAGGCTCAATGGCAGCAGTCGTCGGCGCATCCTGGGGAGGAAAAAAGTCCATGACCGTCACTTCAGGACCCGGATTTTCTCTCATGATGGAGAATATCGGTCTGGCAGCAATGATGGAAACGCCGTGCGTTATTGTAAATGTACAGCGCGGCGGCCCATCAACCGGATTGCCAACCATGGTCGGTCAGTCGGATATGATGCAGGCGCGTTGGGGCTCCCATGGTGATTACGAAATAATTGCCATTAGCCCGGCTTCTCCGCAGGAGGCGTTCGATTACAGCATTAAATGTTTCAATTTAGCTGAAAAATATCGCGTGCCAGTGATGTTCATGATGGATGAATGTGTGGGACACATGACGGAAAAAGTCGTCATTCCCAATCCCGACCAGATAGATGTTGAGCCCAGACGTCTGACAAAAAAATCGCCGAAAGACTATTTACCCTACGAACCAAATGAAGATCTCGTTCCGGACATGATTGTTGCCGGTGATGGCTACCGCATTCACAGCACAGGTCTCACTCATGATGAACGCGGTTATCCGGCAATGAAACCTGAAGTTCAGGAAAAATTGGTTCATCGCCTCGTGGATAAAATCTCCAAAAATGCGGATAAAATCATCGAATTAGAAGAAGATCAGACCGATGACGCAGACGTGATTGTCATGGCTTACGGAATCACTTCGCGTGTAACCATGCCAGCCATTTTCAAAGCAAGGAAAAAAGGTATCAAAGTCGGCTTTATTAAAATGATAACTGTCTGGCCCTTTCCGGAAAAGCGCGTTAGAGAGTTGGCTAAAAAAGTCAAAGCATTTGTAATGCCGGAAATCAATTTGGGTCAGGTGGCATTGGAATTGGAGCGCGTTGTCAGCGGTAAGGCTGGCGTTCACCACATTCCCCATGCTGGTGGCTGGGTTCACGATCCTGAAGATATTTACAAAGTCATTGTGGAGGCTGCAAAATGAAAAAAAACGCAGGAAATGTCCCGGAACATCCCATGGAAAACTTGCTGCGCATGGACCGTATTCCGCACATTTGGTGCTCCACCTGTGGCATCGGCACAGCCGTGTCTTGTTTTATTCAAGCGCTGCAAAATTTTGACTATCCGTTGGATAAAATCGCCGTCGTTTCTGGGATTGGTTGTTCCGGGAGAATCGCAGGCTACATTAAATTGGATTCTTTCCACACAACTCACGGTAGAGCGATTCCGTTCGCAACAGGTCTGAAATTAGCCAATCCGGAATTAAAAGTAATTGTCTTCAGTGGTGACGGAGACCTGGTTTCCATTGGCGGGAATCATCTGATTCATGCAGCAAGGCGCAACATGGACATCACTGTCTTTTGCGTCAACAATTTCATTTACGCCATGACCGGCGGTCAATGTGCGCCAACGACTCCGACAGATGCAAACAGCTCAACTTCACCCTACGGGAATTTTGATCATCCGTTCAATATTCCATTGCTCGTCGGCTCCTGTGGTGCAACGTACGTTGCGCGCTGGACTGCTTTACATATTCGGCGATTGACGCGATCCATGCAAGAAGCGCTGGAAAAACCAGGGTTTTCATTCGTGGAAATCATCGCTCCCTGTTCGACACTTTACGCGCGCAGAAATCGCCTCGGCACCGGATTAGATTTGATGAAATTTTATCACGACAACAGCGTAATTCAACACGGCGCACCACTGGAATCGCTGGATATTCAATTTCAGAAAAAAATCATTGTCGGAAAATTTATCGATAAAAAACGCCCAACCTTTCTGGAAGCCTGGGATCAATATCTGGGAAAGAAATTGGGCGACAAATTCATTTCGGCGGAGAAAGGGATTCGCGCCGCGTGATCATATTCTCATGCAAAGAAAGACCGATGATAAAAATTTGTTGATAAACGGAGGAAGAAATGGCGAGAACAGAAATCCGCGTCTCCGGATTTGGCGGTCAGGGCGTTATTTTGTGCGGTTATCTCATCGGAAAATCAGCCGCTTTAAAAGCAGGCAAGCAGGCGACGCTAAACCAGAGCTTCGGGCCCGAAGCCCGTGGCAGCGCTTGCAGTGCGCAGGTTATAGTATCCGATGAAAAGATTCTCTATCCCTACCTTACACAGCCGGATATTCTCATCTGCATGTCCCAGGAAGCTTACGCCAAATTCGAACCAGAGCTCAAAAAAGATGGATTGCTGCTGGTCGATGAAGATCTGGTTAAAGACGCTAAATCCCGCGATAAAATCAAGCTTTACAAAATACCAGCGACAAGATTTGCTGAGGAGATCGGCAGAAAAATCGTCCTGAACATTGTGATGCTGGGTTTTTTCACAGCAGTTTCTGGTTTGCTGGACAAAGAGGCTGTTCGTTCCACAGTGGAAACTTCGGTGCCCAAGGGCACTGAGGAATTGAATTTGAAAGCATTTGAAAAGGGATTTGCTTACGGCAGTGAATTACTAAAATCTGCCCCCACTGCTGGAAAAAAGAAAAAAGCGGCTGTTCCGGCTTAATGGCAAGGATATGTTTTGAGTTTGTAGTTTCGGATTGTTTTTGAAAACAGCGAATTCATTGAGTAAATTTTTATGATAAATATCGCTCTTTATGATTGTTGGGGTCTTTCCTTAAGTAAAAAATCCTGACTAAGCAAAGCTAAAAATACTTACTCTGGAGGAAATCCGTGGAAAAAGGCGTACTGGTCATCGGCGGGGGCATTGCAGGGATGCAGGCATCATTAGACCTGGCAAATTCTAAATTTCAGGTCTATCTCGTGGAAAAAAGCCCCAGCATCGGCGGAAAAATGGCGCAGTTAGATAAAACGTTCCCGTCCATGGACTGCGCAATATGAATTCTGGGACCTAAAATGATGGATGTCGGTCGGCATCCCAATATTCAGCTTCTTACCAACAGCGAGGTAGCAGAAGTCAAAGGAAAAGCCGGTGATTTCAGAGTAAAAATTTTGCAGAAAGCGCGTTACGTAAAAATTGAGGACTGTACCAGTTGCGGCGAATGTTCCAAAGTGTGCCCGATTGTTGTGCCCAATGAATACGAGATCGGTCTTGGCGCGCGAAAGGCAATTTACCGTCCTT
>NATN01000134.1 GCA_002085355.1 Candidatus Zhuqueibacterota bacterium 4484_87
AAAAACCAGGCAAATCCGGGACGATAAGAATTTCCGGACAAGCCGTATCCTGCAACCAACCCATTTCCCAATCCGGGGGATTCCACGAATCCTTTATCCAGAGAAATTTTTGCCCATTCAAATGCTAAGTCAAATTCATTATCCCCGCTCTCTAAAGAAACAAATTCCTCTCGCAGGCGCTGATAATGAGTGAAATTCCTCTGATAAAAATCAGGAATAGATTCGAAAAAACGTTTGTAGCGTTCAACAGCTTCTTCTTTGCTACTCATGCTGCCCGTAATTACCACCGGCAAAATTATTCGATTAGCCGTTTCCCCGTTCACAGAAATAGCAAATTTCATCGAATCATCCGGGAGTTGATGTCCTGGCGTTTCCGAATGCGGCTCTGCCAACAACGATCCGATCACACCGTAAAATTGGCGGCTGCCCTCGCCGATGAGATAAGCGTGAATTTCTTCCAACCAAACAGCGTACTGACCTCCCACTCCAGCAGGCCACATGGGCTTAAGTTCAGGCACAAATTGCACATAAATTTCGAGATCGTTCTCAGTATCCACATCAAATAACAGTAAACTCCCCGGCTCATTCAGCGGCGTTAACAAATGCAATTGAATCGTAAAAATGTCATGACTGAAAATAAGCGTCGTCATTTCAGGTCTGTTGATAAGTTGTAGGGCAATTTTCTCGGCTGGAATTATCTTTTGATATCGGGGGCTGAAAACAGAAAATTGAAGCTGGCTGACAATTTTGAAAGGGTAAACCCACACCTCAAAAAAGCCATTGTCACGGCCTAAAATAGCGGCTTTTCGACCAACATTTTCGCAATAGAGATGTCCATTGGATACACTTATCAGTTCAATAGGATTTGGATTTAAAGCGAATTTCTCGAAGCCGTTATTTTTTTGACTGTTCATAACAAACCCATTAGCTGAACAAGAAGCAATTACAAAATAATTTAATCCCTTCTGTGTATAATTGCAAGCATTATTTTCCAAAGTAGGGAATTTGTTTATTTGGAAATACCGAAAGAATAAGTGCGCGTGATCCAAATGTCTGTCGGCTTACCGCGGGATTTTGCCGGCATGTAGCGACCTTGCATTGCTGCATTTTTAGCTGATCGCGAACAAAGCAGGCTTCCGGTAGTATTTTCAATAACGACGACCTGATCCACCAGTCCCTGTTTGTTGATGTGAATGTGTAATTTAACTATCCCCTGAATCCCTTTTTTTTGCAGTTCTTGCGGGTATTCAGGGATGACCTCAAAAATAGGCCGCGGCTGATAGACAATGGGCGCGCCCGGAGGCCCATCTTCGCCTTCAATCGGGGAATAGAGATTCAAATCCAGTTCAGTTTTTTCAATAGTAACATCTTCAGGAATCAATTCGTCGTCTGAAGGAATGGGTACGGCTGGTTTTGGCGGGGGAGGCTTTCGCGTGCCTTGTCTGGTGACCGGAATATTTTCGATGTGCAAAGAAGCAACTACAATAACTTTCGGTGTCTCCTTTTTCCAACTCATCTTCGGAAAAATTTGAAAAACAAAAATCACCACCGTCAGTGCAACAATAGCCGCCACGCGGAGATTTCTCTGATAATGCTCTTCGCGATCATTCACAAAAATCTATCCTGTCACTGCGTTTCGTTAAATAACTTCAAAAACATCCTTTTTCACCCAGCCGACATTGCCATTTGCCAGCCGGATGCGCGCCCAACCGTCGTTGTAAGACTCGACTTTAAACTTTACGCCTTCATGCAGCGAAAACAGAATCGTACCGCTTTGGTCAGGAGATCCGAGAACATCTGTTTTTTCCACTAATAAAATCGCATATTTCACAGAAGTTTCCTCATGAACGCGCAGGTAAAACAAAGAACTCATCAACAGCAAACCAACAATAATCGGCACAAGCGAAATCTTCGCCAGCCGTCGCCAAAATTTTTTCTTTACCAAAATTCTCATTGAGATTAAAATCGCTAGCAAAAAATAAAGCCCCACAGTAAGCCAGACGATGACGCTCATGCTCATAGCATACTTCACCTTTTGCATCCACTCAGTCAGCGGCGGCACAGGGATATTATCAACAGCTCGCATCTTTGCCAAATTCAAATTGAACAAGACATCCTCATTGTCCGGGTTCAGCCGGTAGGCGCGCTCGAAATTGAGAATCGCTTTTCCTAATCTTCCCAAACGATAATAAGCGTTTCCCAGATTGTAGTAAAGCGCCCAATTTTCATAGCCATTTTGCAAAATTGACTCATAGTTTTTGACTGCGTTTTCGTATTGTTCTTGCTGGTAAAACTTATTCCCTTGCTCAAACAAGTATTGGTTATGATCCGCAAAAACTGGGGAAATCATAATTGTCATAATCATCAATATGAAAAAAATGCAAATTTTTCCGTCACGCATCATCTTGTCTATGCCCTCAATTTCATTTAGATAAATTGATACAAAAATCAGACAACTTTTTCCAAAGCAACGAGCGCTTGTTTTGCTTCATTCAAAAACTTTTTCATCTCATCAATCTTCGCGCTTGCCGGCGCAAATCGCTGATAATCGCACACGCGCAGGCAATCCATATATTTTTTGATGACGCCATCATCAACACCGCGGTCGCGCATCAACTTTTCTACTTCGTCTGTGATAATGCCAGCGGCAGATACATTGAATTTATCACCGATAAAACCCAGCAATGCGTTGCTTACTTCACGATAAAAATCTTTCTGTGTCTCTTCTTTTAAATATTTCTTCGCCAATGAGAGCCGTTTTTGCGCCATACGATTTGCTTTTCGGCTACGCGCATAAGCGACATTTCCGCTCATTTTATCCAGATATTTGCGGTACTGAAAAGACGAAAAAACAATGACCAATGGCAGCAATAACAACAAATAAAAATAAAATCGCTGATAAATTGGTTTAGTTATTTTTTTTAATTCAATAGTATTCAGTTGAATATAGCGAATATCTTTGCCGAGATATTGGATATCTTCTTTGTTTTTAGTGCCAGTGTACGCCACAAGATCATTCGCTGATTTCTCTACATGCACTTTGATCTCTCTGGTACTTATTGTGCGATATGAATTTGTGCTCACATCAAAATAAGAAAAACTAACCGGCTTGATGATCTGTTCACCAGGATGCCGCGGTACAAGCACATATTCAAACACCTTGCTACCGGCAAGCCCCTGATTGTTACGATTGATTTTCTGGGAAATTTTCGGTGGGTACTGTTCAAAATCTGTCGGAAGTTGTAACTTCGGCTCCGGAATCATCTTTATATTCCCGGTACCGGCGATTTCTATCTTGAACGTGATGGCATCGTTTGTCTTGACGCTGGTTTTATCGACAAAAGAGGAAATGGAAAAATTGCCCACCAAACCGGAGAAGTCAGCCGGCTTTCCTGCAGTTGGCAGCGGTAATACATTGATTGTCAACGGTTTTGAACGCACTAACTTCCGAATAGACCTCCCAAAAAACGGGTCATCGAAAAAGCTATCAAATACTGATCTGCGCCGCGATTGAACTCGTACGCTGCAATCAATTTCCATGGGTGTTATTGTTTTTTTCCCGGCATCCGTTGGGAAAAGAGCCATGCGTTTGATTTCTGCAACACGATATTTTTTACCCTTGTAAACTTCATCGTACACTTTAGGTTGGTTTCCCAAATCATATTCTTCGGCCCAGAAACCAGCAGTGTTGGGTAATTTGTTCACGCTGTACTG
The DNA here is from genome assembly GCA_002085355.1 of Candidatus Zhuqueibacterota bacterium 4484_87. Taxonomy (GTDB): domain Bacteria; phylum Zhuqueibacterota; class Zhuqueibacteria; order Thermofontimicrobiales; family Thermofontimicrobiaceae; genus 4484-87. The sequence goes on from NATN01000134.1 coordinate 3,715, forward strand.
CGTCACGGAAACGCGAGTGTATAATTTGTAGGAAATCATTACCGGCTCATTGACGTAAGCGGTTCTTTTATTGACGAGAACGCGCAGGAATAAATTATCAGAGTTAATCTGATTAGAGCCATTATAGCTGTTACGTTGCGGTTGCCGTTGAGACTGCGAAGACGATGCACTTTTTACAATTTCAATGGGAATCGGTTGCGTGCGATACTCTTTCCCGTTCATCACCACCGTGATGGCGGGGATGGTAAATTTCCCCAAAGTTACCGCGCGAAAAATGTAGGTATGCGATAAAGTGACGCTCATTGTACCGTTTATAATCTGAATATTCTGCGATGTCCCCGAGCTACCGACGTACACAGCAAAATTACTCATATCAGGAATTTGCGGATTGCCCGCGTCTCCGGCATTTTCACCGGAAATTTCCACAGTGAGCGTAAAATTCTGGTTCAGCCCAATGCGTGTGTTGTCCACTGAACTCTGAACTTCAATGTCTCCGGCATACACGGGTTCATTCAGAAAAAAAACGAACATTAATATGAGCGCAATGAAAAAAAACTCCTTTTTCATCAACACACCCTTATAAATTTAGTCGATCCATTTTATCAAATAATTAATTTACCAATCTTTCACAACACGAACTCTGCCTGCACTTCTCACTTTTCTTCTTTTTTGCAAATCCTTGTCTTCTTTGTTCAGGGCATTCAGAATTCGTTCAGCTTCTTCTTTGCTCATTTCCTGTTTTTTCTGTTGCTGCTCTTGCTTTTGTTGTTCTTTCTGTTGCTGGTCTTGTTGTTTCTGTTTTTGTTGCTGTTCCTGTTGTTGCTTTTTCTGTTGCTCCTGCTGTTGCTGCTGTTGTTGTTGGCGTTGTTGCTGCTGTTGCTGCTGCTGATTTTGTGGTTGCTTTTTTGCCTGTTCTTTCAACTTTTTGCGGACAAATTCGAGATTATACTTCGCATCCTCATCTTCAGGATTCAACTTCAATGCCTGCGTGTAAGCCAAGATGCTCTCAGGCAGCTTGCCCATGCGGTAAAGAGCATTCCCCATGTTGTAATAAGCCTTTGCCTGAGTCAATGCATCGTCAATGGAGAGACTTTTTTCAAAATCTTTCAGTGCATCTTCGTACTTTTTCTTTTTGTAAAGCGCATCTGCGACATTAAAATGAATCATTGGATTGGCGGGGTCTTCAATGAGTGCGTCGCGATACTTGTTATTTGCTTCATCATATTTCTGTTCAGCAAATAATTTATTTCCTTCCAGAACCTGTTTTCTTCCGGGTTGCGCCGCCAGCAAGGTCGGAATGACCAACAGCAATATCCAAAGTGTTGCTCGTTTCATCTTTAAAATCTCCCCTTCCATTCTGCCTTAACTCTTCTTCGTTCCGGAATCAGAAGTTCCGCTATCAACAAAATAATGGCAAGAATCAAAATATACTGAAAACGATCTTCGTATTGAGAAAATTTCACTGATGCTAATTCCTTTTTTTCCATTTTGGAAATTTCATCATAAATTTTATCGAGTTCGCTCTCGCTACCAGAAGCGCGATAGTATTTCCCGCCCGTTTGCAATGCAATTTTCTGAAGCGTCACTTCGTCCAGCTTGCTGGTTACTACCTGTCCGTCGCGATCTTTTTTGAAACCGATGATCCTCCCGGATTCACTGTGCAAAGGAATCGGTACACCGTTCACAGATCCTATTCCCACGGTGTAAATGACAACGCCTTCCTTTTCCGCCGCTTCTGCTGCTTTGAGAGGCTCGCCGCCGTGATCTTCACCATCGGTAATGAGCACTAAAACTTTATGCTTCCTGTCCCGTTCCTCAAAAGTTTTCACTGCTTGCATTATTGCGCTGCCGATGGCCGTACCGGGCGTGGGAATCAAATCTGTATCTATGATGTCCAAAAATATTTTTGCCGCGCCATAGTCCAGCGTCAGAGGGCACTGCACAAAAGCCTCGCCGGCAAAAGCAATCAGTCCGATACGGTCGCCTTCCAGCAAATCAATGAAGCGACTCACTGCATGTTTTGCCTTTTCCAGCCTGTTTGGTTTGATGTCCTCCGCTTTCATGGAAAGCGACACATCGATAGCGACAAAAATGTCAACTCCTTCCCTTCTGACCTGTTCCAATTTCGTGCCCAATTGAGGTCTTGCCAGCGAAAGAAGCATGAAAAAAACTGCCAAAATGATCAGCCCTGCCTTTAAAATCTGTCGTCTCCGGCTGAAAGTCTCCGTTAATTTCTGAATCAATTCCAAATTCCCGAACCGTTCCATTGCTTTTTTCTTCCAGCGGAAGACAAAGACGTAAAACAAAACCAGCATGGGAATTATTATCAGCAGATACAAAAATATTTGATTATGAAACCGCAACATAATTCAGCTCTCTCAACTCGTTTTTTCACCAGCTCTATCAGGGAATTTTTCTGAAACGCGTGTTAGCAAGAACAATCTCCAATAGCAATAGCGCTAGAGCGGCTAACACGTAGTTCACAAATTTTTCAGTATAGCGGGTAAATTCTTTGATCTCAATTTTTGTCTTTTCCATTTCGCCGATGTCGTGATAAACTTTTTCCAGCGATTTTTTATCCGTGGCGCGAAAATATTTTCCGCCGGTGATATCAGCTATTTTTGCGAGCAACTCTTCATCAATATCGACCTGCATCGGTACATATCTTTTGCCCAAAAACGGATCATCGACCGGGTACATCGCCTGGCCGCGCGTCCCCGCACCGATGGTATAAACGCGAACATTGAACGTCTTTGCAATTTGCGCAGCCGTGATTGGATCGATCTCGCCGCGATTGTTCCTTCCGTCAGTGAGCAAAATCACGACTTTGCTTTTCGCTTTGCTGTTTTTCAGCCGGTTTACACATGTCGCCAGCGCCATTCCGATGGCAGTGCCGTCTTCAATCATGCCAATTTTTATCTCATCCAAAAATTTAATCAAGATTCCGTAATCCAGCGTCAATGGGCATTGGGTATAGCTTTTCCCTGAAAAAACCACCATGCCGATGCGGTCGTTGGTTCTTCCTTTGATAAATTCAGTTGCCACTTCTTTTGCCACTTCGAGGCGATTTTTGTGCCGATCCAAATCTTCTGCAAGCATACTGCTGGAGACATCCATCGCCAGCACAATATCAATTCCTTCGGTGAGTACTTTTTCCTCTTTGCTCGAAGATTGAGGTCGCGCGAACGCGACAATCAACAAAGCGATAACGCCCATTCTCAGCACGAATAAAATGTGCCGGTAACGACGCGTCGGCGTAGCGCTTATCTGTTTCAGATTTTTCAAGTTGGAAAAACGAATCGTCGCCGATGATAATTTATTTCGCCGGATGTACCAATAAATTAAAATTGGTATTATCGCCAATAAAATTAAAAATTCAGGATTCGCAAATCGAAACATTTCCTACTCCCCCTCCTGTTCCGTAATATCAGAAGAAGATTCAGTTTCTTCCACAGGAGTTTTTTCTAACTCGCTTTCCCCGTCCGATTCTTCAGTTTGTTCATCAGCAGCAGCTTCCGCCGCCGATTCGATGATAATTTTTGTCATTTCCACTATTTGAAATGCCGAATCCATCGCACTTTGGTTTTCCTCATTTGATGGAACATACTTGGCAAATTTGACCAGATCGCATAAATTCAAAAATTTTTCCGAAATTTCAATGACTTCCGGTTCAATTTCTGCCTTGCCCATAGCATCCATCAATT
>NATN01000135.1 GCA_002085355.1 Candidatus Zhuqueibacterota bacterium 4484_87
TCTTTGGTATCATAAAGCAAATCGCAAATTTTGCGCAGTGTACTGAAAGTGGGGAATTTGCCTTTCTCTTCATCGTAATTCGACATGAAAAGATTCATCGCCTCAAAATAACCCCAGAAAATCTGGCGAATTTTCCAGTCTTTCACTTTTTTGACATAGGAACTAACTGTTTCCTCATGAGCACTCATCTTTTTTTCCTGTAATTACTCAATTTTTCTATGCTGCAATTTAATAACTCTGAACTCCACACGACGATTTTGCTTTCTCGCTGCTTCGGTGAAGCCATGAATTAACGGTTTCTCAAAGCCATACCCTTTTGACACCAATCGATCTTTTGAAATGCCATGTTTAATGAGATATTTGACGACAGAAGCTGCTCTCTCTGACGAAAGTTTCCGATTATATTCTTGAGATCCCAAATCGCAGGTGTGACCACCAATTTCAATTTTTTCCCATTCCGGATGCGCTTCCAGCAATCGTAAAAACCGATCAAGCTCACTCCTGGACTCGGGTCGTAACGTCGATTTATTAATATCAAAAAAAACATTCAACAACGCCGACGATAAAGCGATGTCATCTCTGTTGGGTCTGTGAAGATGCAGGTCACATTCCACATTGGCGACATGATCTTCCCGTAAATCCACATCTTTGGAAGCAAAAATAAAACTGTCTTTTGATGCGGTATAGCTGTACCATCTGCCTGACGGCAAAAGGATGGTATAATCGCCGTTTTTTCGTGAATGCGTAACGCCCAATATTTTGAATGATTCCAGGTCTTCCCAGGTAATTTGCACTTTTTCAATGGGCGCGCCGTGGCGATCAGTCACTTTTCCTGAAACAACTGTCACCGGATCAGTCAATTTTTCCGCCAGATGCATGACATAAATATCACTCCTGCCAAATCCCCCGTCGCGGACACTGGAAAAATAGACTTTATCCCCTGATAAAGGCACACTGAATCCCCAATCCTTATGAATTGTGTTGATCTCTTTGCCTAAATTTTTTGGTTCAGTCCAGTTAGTCCAGCCGTCGCCAATTCTATAGGAAACAAATAAATCCAAATCTCCCAGTCCGGGATGGCCTGACGAGCAAAAAAACAATGTTCTGCCATCAGGATGAAAAAGCGGACCGCGTTCACAGGCGACCGTATTGATTGTCTCGCCCAAATTTATCGGTTCAGACCAGCCGCTATCGGTTTTGAAGGCGACAAAAATGTCGGAATTATAAAACGGGTGCCGATATTCCGTCTTTGGCTTAAACTCGCCGACAACACCGGGTCTGTCAGAAACGAAAAACATTGTTCTACCGTCACTGGACATGCAGGCATCCGATTCAAAAAAGGGGGTATTGATCGGAGGTCCGAGATTTTTCGCCTTTCCCCATCCGTCACTGCCGAGTTCGGCATAGTAAATATCGCCGTTTCCGTAGGAATCGGAATAGTTGCCGTAAATGAATGCAATCGTACTATCGGCAGAAAGATTGACTGCTGCTTCGTGCTGCGCCGAGTTAAGTGGCTTGCCGATATTGAAAGCTTTTTGCCAGACACCGTTGATTTTTATTGTACACCAGATATCTTCTCCGCCGTAACCTCCAGGTCTGTCACGCGCTGTGAAAAACAGCGAATTATCATCAACCGCGATGACAGGAAAATATTCTCCGTATTCAGAATTGACAGCTTCACCCAGATTGAAAATAGTGACTTCCCTGGCAGGCCGCAACAGAATTTCTATCTTTTTTTCAATAAATTTCTTTTTGTCCGGGATTAGATCCGCTAACTTTCCGAGAAAGACTACTGCTGAATCCCATTTTTGCTCCTCAATGTAGCGGTCTATCTTTTTTTGTAAGGCTTTTTCTGCCGTCCTCGTTTGTTTGTTAATATTCTGTTTAGAAACCTGCATCGGAGCAGCGTGGTTAGCGGCTCTTTTTTCTCGAAGGCATGTTCTCGGTAAATGGAGTATTGCAAAGGCGATGAGAAATGTAAATATTGCAACGCTCCGCTGTGGCAAAGGTCTCATTTTCCCCTGCTTTATTCTGTCATTCGGCTCATTTGCTATAAATTTAATAGAATAACTCCGCAATTGCAAGCAAAATCATTCGTCATCTATTTGGGCGCTATCGCAGCAAAATAATTTTTCTGCAAAGACTCACGTTTTTTGCTTTAAACCTCACCAGATAAATTCCGCTGGCAACGTTAATTCCACCGGAATTCGTTCCATCCCATGTCACGCTGTAAATACCTGATGCAAACTTTCGCGCAGTAAGCGTTTTGATCTGCTGACCCAGCGTATTGTAAACCTTAATTTCAACAAACGATGAAAAAGGCAGTTCAAATTTTATAATCGTGCTTGGATTAAACGGATTCGGATAATTTTGTCTGAGCGCGAAACGGCTGATTTTTCCCGGCAATCTCTCATCCACGTGAGTCGCTGTCGCATTTACATGAAACCTGACAGGCACGACTTTGCTTGAAAATAGTGGATCAAGTGATTTGATGAGAATGTTCGTTGTCAGAGAAGTGTCAGACTCATTGGCAAAAAATTGAATCGGAATATCCGTTGTTTCCCCGGGATAAAGGATTTCTGAGGCAGTTTCTGTCTGCAACCACGTTCCCTGACCAAGCATAACTCGTTGCGCCAGTAACAAAGGAGTCACGGTATTGATGACCACCGATTCGTGTGGCGGAACTGACGCCGGAGCAAAAGCTCCTCCTTCCACCTGAAATGTCTGAAAAGCAACAGGCGCAACCTGCTGCAAACGAAGCATTTTCATTTCTCCCTGCCAACTGGCCCCGATGTAATAAAAATGGTTCTTTTTTAAGCTCAAATCCATTCGTTTCGATTCGACCGACACTTTTCCCGTTTCACTGACATCTGCGGAGCTGTAGTGGATACGCTTAAATTCCCCACGATTCGATTGAGACTCGTAAACAAAGAAATAAATCCTTCCGCCGCTGCTAACCTCAAAGCTCATCACCACTTTCTGCAGTTTTGTGTTTTCAATGAAGAAATAGACATTACCGCAGCCATTGGACACCGCTAATCCGGATTGATTCCCGATAGAACCAATAGAATACTCGCGAAAAATTGGATTAATGACCTGAAACGGAAACGCACCGTACCCGGTGTTGGAGATGGACACTTTTTCTTCGATGACCTGCAAAAATGTATCCGCAGTAACAATGACAGTATCCGGCGCTATCGTTATTTCCGGCACATCTGCTCCCACGGAAAGAGAGAACGGCAACTGTTTTATTTTTCCGTTATCATACTCCGCAGTAATCAATAGCTCAAATACATGCCCCGTGGCGGCGCGATTACTCACAGCAACAGAAAATGCATCAACGAGTTTCTGTTCGTAACTATCCACATTGGCGATAATTTTGCTTTGTTGAATAAATTCAATTAATGTATCCGTTGAACTCACTGTCAAACTGACGTCAGTCAGAGGCTGATCGCTCAAATTTTTGATCACTACAGATAAAGTCGCAGTTTCTCCGGGATCAATTTCACCGTCCTGATTTTCATCATCTTTTACACCGGCAAAATTAAGTGCGATTTCCGTTGCATTGGATGTTGTAATGGCCACAGGAATTATCAGTGAATCTTTATCAGCACCTTCAGCAGCGACAATCAAATTCGTCTGCAAAAGCGTATCGGTCAACGGAGTTTTAATTTGCAAGGGAAAACTGAAATTTTCCTGTGGCAAAAGCATTTTTTCTGTCACAGGAATTTCAATCCAGGAAGATGTGCCAAAATCCAGTTGCTGAACAAAAGTGAAAATTTTGGCATAACTCTGCCGTACTGTATCTTCCGGCGTCATGCTCCCCACATTCACTGTCCCGGTTACAAGGGTTCCAAAGGGATAACTCACCGGAGGGAATTTCTCTGCCCGACAAATTTTGGTCCCCCGATCTGCCCAGCTCGCGCCAAAATAATAGTAACTGCCACTCTGCAACTGTAAATTAATGAGGCCTGTACCATGAAAGCCCCGCCCCCGACTTTCCAAATGATCCGATTTGTGCCATTTCAAAAAATAGTTGCCTGTCAAATGTTTGCCTTCATAAATAAAATAGGAAATATCTGTCGCTGAATCGACATCCATGAAATAGCTGAATTGTAAAATATTTTCATCTTTACGAGCGTAAAAAACATTTCCGCATCCGCTGTTTGTCGCCAGCCACAATTGTCTCGAAGTGTCTCCGACCGCGATCTTTTGTCGGGCAACGTCTTTGATAGTAAAATTCCCGGGACTAAAACCGTCATTCTGTACAATAAGTTCTGCGGACAAAGAATCACCCGGTGGAAGATTTTCTGCAAGCAAAATCGGAGAAACAGAAATTCCCGGACTGCCGGCTTTGACCGTGAAATTAAGTGGATAAATGAGTGTGTCAGATGCTTGAATAATCAGCAACTGCATCGCCACTAAATATGCTGCCGGGCATTCGGTTCGGATGGAAAAAATCAGCGAATCCATGCTGACAGTCTCTCCGGCGTCAAGTGCGGGGATTGTGCAATTTTGCTGTTGGATAGAAATCAGACTATCTTCCGAAGCCAGCGCTAATTTAATATCTTGCGCTGAGATCTGGCTGCTATTTTTAACTGAAAAAATCCATCGGATTTGCTCGCCGATATTAATTTCGCCATTCCCATTTTCATCTTCCATTTCAACCGAAGTAAGCACAATAGCTCCTGTCTCTGGTTGACCAATTGTCAGATCGGCAATGTAAGGTCGAAAATTTTCTTTTCTGACAACCAGAGTGATCGGTGCATCTGAACTGATGGGACTGAAAGATAATTCAACCTGCCCCGCTTCGTTCGTCTCCCCAGTTGCCAAAAGATGATTCCCCTGAACCAGAGAGATGGATGCCCCGCCGACACTTGAGGTCACTGATAGTTTAGTTTGATTAAAAAACAGAGAATCCGTATGAACAACTTGCATCGTTTCTGGCATGTGCGTCCAGATTCTCATCGCCGGATCGCCGAAATAATGAAATTCTTCGAACTCGACAAGCCGCGCCTTATTGGCGCTGTACTCCGATGCCATAACCAGTTTGCCGTAATTGAGCGCCTCACCGAGTGATGCGGTTTCCACTTCAGCCGGATCATCGGAAAGAAAATCAGGCCAAATGGCATCCAGGATTCCTTTTGCCAGTGCGTCATTGTAACCGCTGTAACTGACGCGTGTGGAGCCAAAAACGCCCACAGCACCGCCGCGCAAATTTCGGATCCAAGCCTCGACGAAACTCTCCGCCGTTGTGCTCGTTCCGGTGACATCATCGTCCGTCTCATTGTCGTACCAGCCGGTGTTACAGTTAATGCTCATCACAACGGGCAATTTATCTCCGTTTTCAAGGCTTCCGACATCGCCGACTTTGTATGCCGGATCGCCCCACCCACTTCGTGAGCCATGATCCCGGTGTGAAACCAGAAAACAACCACGCTCAATGGCGTTAGAAATATCACGCGCATCACCGTCCCAGGCAAATCCTTTGCTTCGCAAAAGTTCCTGTGGCAATCGCTCTCCGTTTGCGTAACTTCCATTATTATAAAATTGAGGATCAACGGCAGGTTTAGCGGAATAAATTCGTTGAACCTGATAGCCTTCACTCAATAAAAAATCGCGCATTTCCTCGCTCGTCAGCACAAAACGCCGGTCTTCGTAGCCGTCGCGTTCATTGTAGTTAGGCGTATCCGTATCATCGTCGTCCTGAAAATATGAGGCGACAACGATATTTTGATAAAATGACGGTTCGGAAGTCGGATTTTTTTCATATTGAATTAGTCTTTGAACAAAAGAATATGCCTCAATTGGCTCATCCACAGGGATCCTTCCGGAAATAATATCAGGAAAATAATCAGATCCATCGACAGTTGTGTAATACAAATCAGTACCAATTGTGCCGTTATCATCGCTCGAATGTTTGGTGTAATAATTTGTCGGGACGAATTCCGCATCACCCAGAAAAACGACATAAGTCGGCGCCGGATCCCAATGTTCGTACGCGTTCTGAATAAAATTTCTCAAATCTTCTGCATCTCCGCCAATTTCATCAGTATCGACAACTTTCGCAGACAAGCCGCACATCCTTTTCCAGGCGGCGAGTGAGTGAGCTGCTGTCGCAAAACGGGAGTGCGTAACAATCAGATAATCACAGCCAGTAAAAAATTCAACCGAACGACTCTCAGGCGAAGTAAAATTTTGTTCAATGGTCCAATTGGAGACAGCCTTTTTTAAAAGGCTGGAAAAAACAGGCGATTTTAAATGCGGAGGATAGTGCATCGGATTTGGATTTTCAAAATTGACCGTTACCCGAAAATCATAATAAATTCTTGCTTTTTTCTCCACAGGATTAAACTGAATTGGAGAAATCCATAAAGTCGTCAGCCGGTAACCGCGCATTATTCTCACCGGCTCTGTCCAGGCGAGTCGATCAGGGAAAAAAGCTGATTTTTGATAAATTTCTTTGTCTATCCATTTGCTCAAAGCTCCCTGTTTCTCCTGCGCTGGCGGAGAAACAGGCGCAATAAAAATATCATCCAGTTCAATATAGTTTCCCCCCTGAATTGTAACGGAAACAGGGGATGCGTTCGGCAGCAAAATCATCTTGCCCATCAGTGGTACGTCCGGTTGCCCAACATCATTTTTCCCGGAAAATTTTTCAATTCTCAACAAATCAAAAAGCTGCGAGTCCATGGTCGTTGTCAGTTTCTGATAAACAGAAATAGTCACATTGAATTCGATACTTGAGACAGATGAATGAATCATTTGAACGCGGGGAGCGCCGCTGATATTTTTGATCAAAGTTTGTTTCTGCGTAGCAGAGGCAGGCACTAAAAATAATAGCAGGAAGACAATCGTGAACCTGAAAAATTTTGCCATCTGAAAAATTTTCCTTTCAATCTGCATCTCTGGTGAGCTTAAATTCCCAACCGGACATTTTTTTGCAACAGGCATTCACGGATCAACCCGATTTTGAAAATTTTGCTCTGTCACATCAAACAGAATCAACAAAATTAAGAATACCCGTCTATGAAAATTTATTCGATTTCTCTATGATTCGACGTACAAAATTGGTGATGAAAATAGCTCACGGTCATTTAAATAGCTGACAATTACGTCAGTACACGCCACAGCTCCGGAAAACTGGTCAGCATCGAGATAATTGATATATTTTTTGTTCGCATCAAACCAGCGCCAGATGATTTCAATCTGTTCAGCAGAATAAGCAGATTTTTCTCCTTTAGGTAAAAAGAAAAATTCCGCCACGTTCTCATTCAAAATCCGAAGCAGATCCTCGTCATCCGCCTGGACAGCCTGCGAAACAGCCCGCTTGGTTCCATACAAAAAAAGCAGCATTACCTTTCCTGCATCCGCTGCGGGTAAGAATAAAA
>NATN01000011.1 GCA_002085355.1 Candidatus Zhuqueibacterota bacterium 4484_87
AGACATTTCACAGTTAGGATTTCGGATACCAGCGGAAACTCTCCGCCGATTATGGCAAATGTGCGCTCATCAACATGGTCAATTACTTAACCTCTCCAACCTTGGGCTGGCAATGGGACTATCCCATACAACAATACGATCTTACATCGAACTTTTGTCTCAAACTTTTATGCTGCGAATTCTGCCGCCATATTCTGCCAACATCAAAAAACGTCTTGTCAAATCTCCTAAAATCTATTTGCGTGATACTGGAATTCTACATGCGCTGTTAGGAATTCATGATATGGATGAACTTTTAGGTCATCCTATTTATGGTGCCTCATGGGAAAGTCTGATGATAGAAAATATTTTGCAAAAATATTCTTCATGGAATTTTGGATTTTACCGCACTGCAGCGGGAGCTGAATTGGATCTGATTCTGGAACGAGCAGGGAAAAAAATTGGTATTGAATTCAAAGCATCTCCTTCTCCCAAATTAACAAAGGGTTTCTGGAATGCTCTGGAAGATCTTCAGCTTAACAGTGCTTTTATAATTGCACCAGTGAAAGGATCATTTCCTATCCACAAAAATGTATGGGTGATGTCATTGACAGATTTTCTAGAAAAAAATATTTTTTGACAGCTTCTTTGCCCTTTAGAATAATAACAGAAAGCCCTTTTAAAATACTAAATGTCTCAAAGCAGACACAGGGAATATAAAGAAAATTAAGCAAAAAAATATCTTTTGTGCTCTTCGTGTGCTTCGTGGTTTTTAGTAATTTTTTTACACAGCCCCAAGCTATTCCTTCCCTCTCTTCTCTCTCAACATCTCATGCAATTCCAGCAACGCCTCATCCTGGGCTGCCAGATGCTCTAAAATCGCGCGGATTTCTTTTTCTGATTTTTGGTTGATCAAATAGTCGTTGTGCGCTTCGATGCGGTCGTGTTCTGCCTGGCGGTTTTGGCTCATCATGATCAGCGGCGCGGTGTAGGCAGCCTGAAACGACAGAGTCAAGTTCATAAGAATGAACGGATACGGATCCCAGTGATGGAACCAGGCGACAATGTTCAGCGTCACCCAGATCGCCAGAATGATTGTTTGAATGATGATGAATTTCCAGGTGCCTACAAATCGAGCCACTGAATCTGCTGCGCGCTGGCCAAAAGTGAGTTGCTCCTCGAAAATTTCATTAACATTTCTGACCGGCGGGTGTTGGTGATTGAATGGTTGCGGAAAGTGTAGTTTTTTCACTCTTTTTTCTCCTGTTTTTTTATCCCAACCTGGGGCTGTATCAAAAGCCTTTTGAAACTGCAAAGGACGCAAAGGTCACAAAGAATATTGTAACTGTTCAGCTTGAGTTGTTTCTTTATAATTTAGTAAGCTGCTGAGGCAAGGTGTTAGCTCAAAAAATCGGTTGTATTAATACCACGATTCATCGTGGTGCCCCTAAATAAACATTGCAAGTCAATTAGCCGCTTCAGCGGCTTCCGGAATAGCCATACCTGAATAGTAACAGAATATTTTATTGAAAATAAGTTAAAAGATTTATAAATTCTTCATGAACTTCGTGCCCTTCCTGGTTTTTCTAATTTTTTAACTTTTGATACAACTCGAGGTTAACCACTAAAAAGCGCCAAGTCCGCCCAGAAAAAATAGAAATAAGGGAGAGGCAGGGCTTCGTGTCTTCGAGTCTTGGTGGCATTAGAAATCTTGTAACTAAAACAACTCTATCTGCCCGCTGTCCGGATCCGATTTCTTTTTTGGTTTGTCTTTGATTTCCGCCTGCTTGAACGCCTTCAGCGCCCTTTCGATGTCATTCAAAAATCGCGATGGTTTGGCAGATCTGCGTTCGCCGAACAAATATCGGCTGCGGGCGCGGAGTAAAATCAGCCGTTTTTTCGCGCGGGTCATGCCTACATAAAACAGCCGCCGTTCCTCTGCCACATCCGCAGACTCGTCATTTTTTCGGCGAAAAGGAATCAAATCCTCCTCGCAGCCGGGAATGAAAACCACGGAAAATTCCAGTCCTTTGGCAGCGTGCAACGTCATCAGCGACACTTTTTCCGCCCGGGGGTCGTATTCGTCGGTCTCCCGGTGCAACGCTACTGCTTCCAGAAAGTCGGCTAAACTTCCATCAAATTCTTTGATTCGCGCCAAAAGTTTTTCATAAAAAAATTGTCTTTTGCGGTCATTTTTGATAAATTTTTTCAGACTGAAATCCGCTAAAATACGCTCCCCCAGTTCCGGAAGCGTCAGAGTCTGGCTTGACTGGCGCAGAGAATTCAGTTGCTCGACAAATTTGATCACCGGGTGGCGCTGCGTTTCACTCAACGGCGCGATGAAATGGCATCGCTCCATGGCCTGAAACAGCGAAATTTCATTCAAATGCTGATAATTGACCAGCGTCTTCAAAGTCTGTTCGCCGATGCCGCGTGGCGGGAGATTGACAATTTTCATCAAATCAAGATCAGAATGGGGATTGTGAATTACCCGAAAAAAAGAGAGCAATTCCTTCACTTCCGTCATCTCGTAAAATGGCTTGTCCCCGAAAGTCTGGTAGGGCATACCCGAACGCAGAAATGCCTCCTCGAGCGGTGGCAACTGGGCATTGATGCGATAAAGTACCGCGATGTCGGAGAAACCGGCTGCACCGGCGGACTCCTCATAGCCCGCTCTGCCGGAATCCACGGAAAAGAAACCGGTCGCGCCGACCATTTTTTCGATCTGGTGCACGATTGTCTCTGCCTCTGATTTTTCCGTGGGCGTTTCAAAAATATCGATCTGTGTTTTGCTCACCAGATTCGACCAGATGCGCAGCGGTTGGTGATCTTCATTTTTTTCAATCACCTGGGCAGAGGCTTTCAAAATCGCAGAATCGGAACGATAATTTTTTTCCAGATGAAGCACCTTTGTGCCGGGAAAGTCCTGTTCAAACTGCAGGAAAAATTTCCTATCCGAGCCGCGAAAACCGTAAATTGCCTGATCCGGATCGCCAATGGCGCAAAGATGCGTCTCTTCGGACGTCAGTTCACGCAGCAGGGCATACTGGGCAAAATTGATGTCCTGATATTCATCAACAAAAATGTATTGAAATTTATTTTGATAGAACTTTTTCACTTCAGGGGCGTTTCGCAGCAATTTGACGGGCTGAAAAATCAAGTCATCAAAATCAAATCCGTTTCGCTCCTTGAGTGCGCGCTGATATTTTTCCGCCAGTTCTTCCCATTTTTCCCGCAGTTCGTCCTTTTCGTCTTCATTTTTTTCACCGAATTTCAAAGACATTTTTTCAGAGGAAATAAAATCTGCCAGTTCATTTTTTTCGCCACGGCTCAAATGAGATGCGATCTGGCTGATGAGCTGGGTTTTTTCGTCTTCGCCGTAAATGGAAAAATCGGGCTTGTAGCCGAGACGAATCGCCTCCTGCCGCAAAATTAACGCACCCAGTGCGTGAAAAGTCTTTATCGTCAACTGCTTTGCAATTTCCGGCTCCAGCCATAGCGCCAGACGCTCCTGCATTTCTGCGGCTGCGCGGTTGGTGAAAGTCACTGCCAGCACATTTTCAGAGTTGACATTTTTTTCCTTTATTAAATGCACAATGCGTCGCGTCAACGTTCTGGTCTTTCCTGTTCCCGGACCCGCGGCAATCAGAAGATATTTTCCGTCAAATTCCACTGCCTCGCGCTGCTGGGGATTGAGCCCCTCGCTGTCCTCGGCGTCATCGACATATTTTACTTCGCTTATTTTATCTTCCGCCAGATTCTTTTCCGGCTCATATTTTTCTTCTTCGTCTTTCACCAGCGACACTTTTTCCAGCGGCTGCGGCGTCTCTTTTTGAGTCGGGATTTCTTCTTCCTGAAAAAACATCGCTCCGGTGGTAAATTCAGCTCTTTCCTTTTCATCGAAAAGCTGAATTTTGCCAAATTCACCGTCAAAACCGCCGATGCGCGTCACCTGTCCTTCTCTCATGCGGCGAATGCCTTCTGCCAGCAAAGTGCCACCGACTTTTTCAATTTCCGCCAACGGAATTTCCGAAAGAATGTCAATTTCCGAACCCAGATGAGCGAGCAATTTGTTGAATTTTTGCTGCACTGTCTTTGTGTTGGGTCCTACGTTCAAAATTTGCGACAAAATTTCCGGCAACGGAATCAGGCTCAAAAACGGCAGCGCATATTCGGGTTTGCTGCCGTCCGGCCTGTCCGCCAATTCTTCGACGCGATACAAAACGCCCAGCGTCAATTTTTTCCCGCAGACCGGACAAATACCGTTCGCTTCAATGGTCTCTTTCGGCGTCAGCCGTACGCCGCATTTGCGATGACCGTCCAGATGATATTTTCCTTCTTCCGGAAAAAATTCAATAGTGCCCAGAAATTTTCCGCTATCCCGATCTTTCAGCGCGTTTCTCATTTCAGAAAAAGAAAACTCGCAATCAAAAATATTTGCCTCTCTGCCCAATTTTGCAGCGGAATGGGCGTCAGAATTGGAAACGAGCACGTAGCGATCCAGCTTGGACAACCGCCAGTTCATCGGCGGGTCAGAAGAAAGGCCTGTCTCCAGCGCAAAAATGTGTTCCGTCAAATCTTCGAAGCACTCTTCCACAGAGTCAAAGCCGGATTTTGAACCCAACAGCGAAAACCAGGGCGTCCAGATGTGCGCCGGGATGAGAAAAGAGAGTTCGTCTGATTCGAGAGTCATCTCCAGCAAATTTCGGGCATCCAATCCCAGAATCGGTCTGCCGTCGGAGCGAATGTTGCCGATTTTTTCCAGCGCTTCCTGAAACTTGTGCGCCACTTCAAACGAAGGCAGAAACACGACATTGTGATTTTTGCGCACGCGATCTTCTTTTTTGTAAATGTTGCTGATTTCGCCCGTGAGGATGAATCGCACCGGTTTGCGGCAGGCAGCGGGTATTTCTGCATCAACTTTTCGGGCAATGCCTTCTTTTAATTTGTATAGACCTTCTTCCGCCGGTTCCAATTTTTCTTCCAGTTCGCCCAACCATCCCGGATGCGTGACATCTCCGGTTCCCACGACGGCAATGCCTTTGATCTGCGCCCATTTATACAGCGCTTCCGGCGACAAATCCCGACTCGTCGCCCGGGAAAATCGGGAATGAATATGTAAATCTGCGATAAATTTCATTTCGTTTCTGCTTTCCTCTCGCAAAAATAGATTTCGTTTTCCGGGAAAAATGAATAAATTTTGATAATGATTACTCAGTTAGTTCAGCTTTTTGTTGACAAAACAACTATAATAAAAATAGCACGCGGATGACACGGATCTACGCGGATTTGTTTATATTCAATCCGCGAATATCTCTTAAAAACTGACATTTGTAAATTATATTTTCCATATTTTAATCATATTTGCTTAAATTGAGACATATTAGTAAAAAATTCAATAAAATAAGCTAATAGCTCTAAAAAAGCTTAAATTTTTTAATCTTTTGATATAGAACTCGAATTACAAACTGATTTTCGCGGATGTTATAGAAGAAAATACATCCGTGAAAATCCGCGTTCATCTGTGTCCCATTTTTTTAAGAACTTGAGAATAAATGATCTGCGAGCGATTTTTCCGAAAAAACTGAGTAATCGTATTTTGATTTATACTATAGTCAAAAACAGGGAAAAAGTCAAGACAATATTTTGAGGGAGAAGGATTTTTTTAAGAAGATAAGATGGATTGCAGCTTCGAGGTGGGCTGCGGCTTTAATTTTCTCTCGCTGATATCGCAGATTTGCGCTGATTCAAAATTTCAGTGCCAAAGCCCACACACTACTTGCTATTCACCGATTCACAAGCTGCCTGCTCTCGCATTTTCTTGTAAGTTATAAGAAAGAAAAGATACAGTCAACTATTTTTTTTGATTTTTTTCAGCAGAAGATTGTGGCTGGCAGGAGAATTTTAATCTGCAAATGTCAATTTTAATTCTTAAATTTTAAGCAAAAGGTGCAGTTCACTTCCGAAGTGGACTACGCCTTCTAATAACGGTCATAATTTAAGTGTCGCTATTCCAGCCCAAAAATATCCCGATAAGCAGCAGCGGTGGCAGCGAAAGTGATCGGTAATGCAATCAAAAACCCTATGCCGATCAGTAAAAATCCGATAAGAAGAAGAATATACATCAGAAACATGAATACGCTGAATTCAAAGATGTTTTTTTGTACGACTTTGCGGCTGGTTTCCATGGCTTCCCAGAAATCGAGATTCTTTTCCAGTATCAACGGGAAAGTGAACATATACAGTGCAGACAGCACTATCCCCGGAATGATAAGAAAAATAAATCCCACCCAGACAAAAAAGGAAATTAAAATGTCTGCGAGCATGGCAGCGATGAAAAAATTGAACCCTTTGCTGATGTCTCCGATGTTCATGGGATTGCCGCGCATTTTTTGAAAAATGACATAATAAATCCCCACTGTCAAAGGCCCGCCCAGAATAAATTTTAGTAAAATTGTACTTGACGCAGCGAGGATCACAACCACGTAAATGATTGAAATAATGATAAATTCCCAAAAGTTTGCGAAAACCAAGTCCCATCCCTCGTTGATCCACTTGGCAAAGTTAATAGACGCGTTGGGAGATGTGCTCTTTGTCGCTGTGTTCATCGTTTTTTCTCCAAAGTTTATAGAAGGCCAGAGTTCTGTGCCATTCGCAAGTGCTGCCTGCTTTTTGTCTGTCGATGTCTGATCCGGGTAGAGATGCTTATTTTTTTCTCAGATAAATGTTTCCTTCCGAGACGCTGACCGTAATCTGCCTCGCTGGCTCCGTACCGATACTTTCGCGGCATCGTTGGCCACCGTCAAATTTGGAAATTTTCAGACCAAAGTCATCGCGGATTCTGCCCTCCTGCGTTTTCAAATCAAATTTGCACGAGAAAGCATCAGGGAAGTGGAGCGTTACATTGCCTTCATCCGTGTAAAATCGATAGGAATCACCGTCTTTGTTGGCGAGAAAAACTTCAATATTTCCTTCGTCTGTAGTCATTGTGGCGCGACGTGCATAAAATTCCGAACAATAAATTTTCCCTTCGTCGCATTTGATCGTTGCCCGATCGCAAGCTGCATTTTCCAAATGAATTTTTCCTTCATCGGTTCTTATAAATATCTTTCCGTCCGGCGCCTGAATGTTAGTTCCGGTGATACGTCCTTCGTCACTTACTAACTTGATGTCTTCGCCAACGATATTTTCGCAATTTATTTTGCCCTCATCCACTGTAATTGTCAGAGACCCGGAACAATTTTTCACGCTGATATTTCCTTCGTCCGCTGATAGATTCAAGTCCGCATTTCGCGGCACAAACAGCCGGAAATGGACAACAGGGGAGCGCGGGAAATTTGCCCAGGTATCCGGGTCGAAAATATCCCAGAAGCTGAACTTTTTCTCTCTTCTGGGCTCAATAATTTTTACTCTCAATGTGTGCACCGAATGAAAAATATCGATTTCCGTTTCTTTGAGAATTTTTTCCGCGGCCTCTTTGCTTTTCCCAAAGGCAATTTTTTCCCAGGCTATTTGCACTTCCGATTTGTCCCAGCTATTTACTTCAATGTTTCCTTCATCGTTAGAAACATAGATTGAAGCGCCTGTCTCGATGGGAAAAGTTTTTTGTCCCGATTGTGTCGCCTTTTCTTCTGCAAGAAGAGCCAACGGCAACAAGAGCAACGTGACGAAAAGGGCAATTTTTTTCATAAATTTTCTCCTTAAAAATATAGTTATCGGAAGTAAACATCCAATTCACCGATACCGCTGTGGATAGCAAGCGAGAGCGTACGGCTTTGCTTGTCATAATTTTGACTGAAATAGTATCTTCCGCGTCTCTCAAATTCGCGACTGACATTGCTGTCAGTTAAAAAACCAAAAGTTGTGCTGCGCAACTTTATACCCAAATCGCGCGGCAGGATGACTTTGGTGGAGCCCATGTCCAAGTCAATATCGGCATGAGCAGAATTGCTCCCTTTGCCTCGAAAATCAATTTCCAGTTCACCGATTCCGCCGTTTATCCGTCCGTCCTCAAAACGAGCATTCCCCAGATGACTCAGTTTGGCAGAGCCGATTTTTATGTCGATGTCTAAAAACTCCATAGGAATCTGATTGGCTTCATCGAAAGTAATTGCTACTTCGCCTGCTGTTGTCCGCAGTTCAAAATTTTTCAAAGACAAGCCGCCAATATCAAAATTGATTTTCCCTGCTTTAATTTCACTGGAAAATTCAATGATGATATCATCCGGAAGGAAAATTTGGATTTTGGACGATTGATTCTGCCTGGTCGATTTCAGCCACTTGTCATGGTCGAGAAAAACGGATATTTCATTGCTTTTTTTGTTGTAATTAATTTCCAGATTGTCGAATTTTTTGTTAATTTTGCCCGAAACAGCCACCTGCGCTGAATGCGCATGCTTTTTCGCAAAAACTTCACCGGCGTCTATTTGAATGACCATTTTGAGTGTCTTGCCGGATGGGACGTTGATTTTTTTATCAATTGATTGGAAATCCTGGGCTGAAACGCATGTTGCCAAAATCAACAGGGAAGTAATCAGTAAGATAGTTTTGAAGCGCATTTTTCCTCCTTTTTGGCGGAAAAGTTGACACTAAATTAGTAAACCTTTATCAGATAATTTTTGATGCAGTCGTTCTTTGAGCTCGCTTGTTTCTGATTCCCAGGCGGAGATAAAAATATCTTCCAGATCGTAACTCATAATATCAAATTCGCCTTGCGGATTGTAGGGTGACATTTTCGGCGTGTATCCTTCGCGCCAACTTGACAGAATTTTACGAATCGCCTGACGAATCCCAACTTCTGGTTGATAACCTAATTCCTGTTTGGCTTTTTCAATGTCGATTACGAACGAATATTTATATGCGTAAGGAAAATAATATTTTATCGAAACCAGTTCGCGAAAAATATCCTGAGGAATGTTGACAATTTTAACTCGTCCATCCATCTCTTCCGCTATTAAGCGAATGTATTGATTTAGACTTACTGCTTCGGCGCCGGCGAGATTGTAACATTCGCCCACACAGTTTTCTTTCACAATTGCCAATAGGAACGCCTGCAATAAATCGTCGATATAGATTGGCTGGAAAAGATTTTCGCCCAAGCCGGGGATGAGAATTTTTTCACGCCCGTTTTTAAGCCGGTCAATGTAATACCATTCTCTGATTTCGCCGGGGCCCATAATTTCCGGCGACCGTAAAGAAACAAAGGGAAACCCGTTTTTATCAAATTGTTCTGTAAGATATTCTTCAATGAGTGTTTTATTGTAAGCGTAATTATTCCCCGGATCAGTGTCAAACAGACGCCGATTGGGAATCGGGAGAAGCTGCCGCTCCTGAAATTCTTTGGTCAACGCCACTGCCATAGTGCTGGTAAAAATGTATTTAGCGATTTTGTCGCGAAACACATCAACCGCCAGTTCCACATCTGAAGGGAAATAGGCACAAGTGTCGATCACGACATCAAACTGGCGCTTGGCTAACAAAGAACGAAACTTGCTTTCATCCTGCCTGTCGCAGATCAGCCATTCCACGTCTTCGTAAAACGGAAAAGTGTTGCGACGCGTACCCCGATTGAGCAAGGTGACTTTTTGGTTTCCTTTCAGCAACGCTTCGGTCAAATATTTCCCCAGAAATCGTGTCCCGCCGATAATCAAGACATCCATTTTTCTACCCCTGATTCTTTAAATTTATTACAAATTATTCATATTTGTGCGTTTGTAATAAACAAATTTTTTTAATGGATGTCAAGGGAATTTTGACCGTTTTGCTGAGTATCCAGTTTAATTAACGGAAAAATGTAAAAAAAGTTACCTGATAAATGAAATTTTTTCAGGTAACTTTTTTATTAAAATGGGGGGTACCCAATTTATATTTTAAATTTGAAAACCCAGGCATGATCGCAGGGAGGATTGTTTTGAATGGATCGGGGAATTTGTACAACAAAACCTTTGCCGGATTTTTTCCAAACCAGATTGGTGTTCGTTCCAAGCAGAGAAACAGAAGAATCGTTCGCCGGATGAATATCATTAATCCGGATTTTCGCCGGAGGCGTAGATTCACCTTTTTCAGAAAGATAAATCGCGTACACAATGTTTTCATTCTTCTTTTTGGTAAAGCAGATGTTTCCATCTTTGTAAGGTTTGATTGCCCGGGTTGCATAAATTGCTTCGCGATTCACTTTCATCCACGAACCTACACCGGCAAGCATTTTATACGCGCCCTCTTGCCAGGTTCCGTCGGGCCCGGGAGCGATGTTGAGGAGCAGGTTCCCGCCTTTGGCGACAATATCCACCAGTAAATGGATGACCTGACGAGGGAATTTATATTTAGCATTGGGAGCGTACGACCAGCCGCCTCCGGAAATAATGCATGACTCCCAGGGGTAGGGGATCGGTTCTTTCGGCACTTGATTTTCCGGAGTCAGGTAGTTTTGATTAGGTCCGGAAACCGCCCGATCAACGACAATCAGTCCCGGTTGCTTTGCGCGGGCTTTTTGCACCAATTCGTCCATCCGAATATCCTGGTTGACGATTTTTTGTTTCAGAAAACCGGATTCCGTTTTTTTCAATTCTTTTGAGTAAAAATGATTGATTTCTTCCGTACTTTGTTTGGCAACCCAGCCGGCGTCAAGCCAAAGGATATCGATTTTGCCGTAATTACTCATTAATTCCATAATTTGATTGTGAGTAAATTGCACGAATTGGTTCCACCTTTCAGGATATTGTTCGGGATCGTAATTTACATTGCGGTCCAGCGGAGGGAAGTACGGATCCCAGTAATAGGGAGTATGCCAGTCCGCTTTGGAAAAATAGGCGCCGATCATAAATCCGTTTTCCCGAAACGCATTGAAAATTTCTTTTGTCACATCCGCATGCGGATTGCTATGAAAGGGGCAATCTTTGCTGGTAATTTTGTAATCTGTCTCTTTGGTATCCCAGAGGCAAAATCCGTCGTGATGTTTCGTAGTGAACACGACGTATTTCATGCCGGCAGCTTGTGCCGCTTCTGCCCATTTTTTCGGAGCAAATTTTGTCGGATTGAATGTTTTGATCAAATTTTCATATTCTTTTTTGTATTCAAAATAATTTTTCGGATTTGCGCCTTTTTTTCTTTCGCACCAGCCATAGTCTTCCGGGCACAAGGACCATGATTCCACAATGCCCCATTGGCTGTAAGTTCCCCAGTGCATGAGCAGACCAAATTTGGCGTCCTGCCATTTTTCCAATTTTTGAACTACCAGAGGGTCGGAAACCGGATAGTATTTTCCATGTTGATTTTCCTGCGGATGCGGCGCTCCGGCAATGGCAAGAAAAGAGAAGCACGTCGTCAAAATAATCGAAAAGGTCGTCTTGTACATGGTTTGTTCTCCGGAAATTTTATTGATAGCGGATGATTTTTTGTATTTGAAGTTTCGAAAATGGGAATTCATTGCTGATTTAAAAATAATGTACAATTTTATTTTATTGCGATCAAGAATAAAAATACAAAAAAAGCCGGATGTGCATTACCACCCGGCTTTGAGAAAAGTTGCTTTTTTTTAAAAAGGTCTGTTAATCCGAAACGTGACTACCATTGGTTTGCCTTTTACGTCCATTCGTTTGGCAAAATTTAAACGGACATTGCCTTCATCATTGCTAATGGCAAATCCGAGCGAAGTGTAGAGATCATTCCAATCCAGATCATCGTAACCCTGATTATACGCGAGTGAATCGCTCACATTCCATAGATAGCCGGTATCAGCGAATAAAATTAAGTTGAAATCACTAAAGCCAAAAACATCGTTCATGGGATTGTGATCGTTGTAAAGTCGATATTCGAGACTGGCAAGTACCATTCGGTTGCAATTTTCGAATTCCTTGAATTCATAACCGCGCAACGCAGAGAGACCACCGGCATCGAAAAGATATTGTCGTGGCAGCGCTCCGCGTGACGAACCGGCGCGAATTCGGAAATCCAGATTCTCGCCGTAGGTGACTGGCTGATAGCGCCTAATATCCACGATGTAACGGTCAAAGTCGATTCCCGACTCTATGCAGTTGAAGTCTGCACCAGCGAATTCACCAAATAAAGAAATAAACCATCCTTTGTTCGGATACTTGTAACTGTCGCGAGTGTCGATTTCCAGGCTGGCTCTGAGACTATTAAATTCCAGTTCGTCAATCGCTGGATTTGGTCGGAATTTTTTGTCGCCGCCGAAAACTGACCAATTTGTCGTCCTCTCCAGCCCAATATGATTCTGGTGATGATAACCAGCGTACAGCGTGGCAATTTCTGAAATGTCCAGATTAGCGTAAACAGAATAACCATCTTCGCGATAAAAGTCCTGAAAATCTTCGCGAATTAAAATCGCTGCCAGAGAATTTTCAAAAGTCGGTATAATCCACGCATCTTCAGTTTTAGTTATGTCGTGGATTTCAGCGCCAATGATAGGGCCATATTTTCCCCAAAAGCGTCTTTCCAGTCCGAGTTGGTAGCACGCGCGCTTTGCTGAAAACCCATAGCCGATGTGGCCGAACAGATCAAACAGTGCACGGTTGTCCTCGTATCTGTTTTTAAGTTTTCGTAATCCCAGAAATAGTCCTTCTACTCGGTTGTAGCGAAACATGAATGAGTCATCTTCAGAGCCGTCGTGTCTGCGATATTTTTTTCTGCGGTGTTTGTCCTCTTCCCATTCATCCCCTCGTTTCGGTCCAACAGCAACCCCGCCAACACCGACGGTGACATGTTCGTTACCGTCATCGACCTTGACCCCGGTAATAGATGTCTGCACAATATCGCCACCAACAGAGGCTTGCTTATGGCGATGAATTTTCCCGCCAACACTCACAACGTCGCCGGAAATCGAAGCTGTGGAATCCAGAACTACGCTACCGAGCACAGAGACAACATCGCCGTCCACGTCGCCTTTCACTTCAATTGTGCCGCGGATTGTCACCACGTCGCCTCGAATTACCTCATTGGGCTCAATTGTCACATCACCCCAAAAACGGAAGATGTCACTTTTCTCATCCGGATCTAAATATCGTTTTTCCATTTTTTCGCGTAACTCATCATCATTTTTCTTCTCATTTGTTTGTGCCGCCATTGTGTTTTCGCTTAATTCCAGCATATTCCCGGTTACCAGCGCCTGCTTATCCAGCATTATCTTGCTCAGATAATTGACGACATGGCCGTCCACAGCGCCAGTGGTATCGATTCTCGTGACGCCGGAAAATTGGTACACATCGCCTTCAATTCTCCCCCCAATCATGAAATTGTCACACAAGGCAAGCACGTCTCCCTTGATATTTACTGAATCGGCAATTGCTGTGTCAGCAGTAAAAACAGTGAGATTGAATCCGTAGCCTACAAGATTCCTGCCGCCAGTGACTGAAGCAGCTCTGCCCGTGATCTGCACAACATCTCCGGCAATTTGCGCGGCACTATCCGCTGAAATTTCGCTGTCGAGACTGATGATGTGCCCGAAAATTTTTGCATCAGACTGTAAACTGACAACGCTGTGAATGGCAATGATATCACCGTACAAAGTCCCATCAATGACAAGATTGCTGGCTTCGGCGACAATGTCCGCTTCGATAACTTCCGTTTGCTGAATTTCCATTTCATCCTGTTGGTAATGGATGAGTTTCTTTTTTCCGTGAGAAAAAGTTTCCATTGCCATTGCTTCTGCCATTGATGAATAAATGACCAAAGCAAAAATCAGGATGAAAGCAATAAAAAGCAGAATCAAAAATAAAACTTGTTTCGTCTGTGATGTTTGCATGAGAATCTCCTGAATAATTGTTACGCAGCGCTTGCTTTTCTGAATGTTTTTACGCAACATCCATGCCGCTATTTATATGGCAATTTTGATCAATAAAATCAAGTGGTTATCAATCGCATTGTTTTTGGCGTTGTAAATTGACACAGGGGGAAATGTTACAGGTGTTGCAAAAATACACACATCGTTCCGAAGCAATAATGCTTCATCATTTGCGGGAGAAAACCAGCAGCAAAATATCATGCGCCATACCAGCGAGAGTGGCGAAAAGCACAATGATGATGTGAATGACCAACAAAATCACATCTGGCGAATGATGAAAGAGAAAATATTTCAGCAACGTTGACAGAGAAAAGGGCAATAAGATGAAAAATGGTAGTAAAACATATTTCGGAATCAACCTGCGCCACAGTCCGCGGCTGAACCAGGCAAAAGGGAACAGAAGAAAAAAACATATTTCCACCAATAGATGACCATTATTTTTTATGCCGATCAGCAACGGCAGATAATAACTGGTATCATAAATCATGGGATGGATTAGTTTTTCCCTCTGGAATAAGCGAATTTCTCCGCGATTGAAAGTAACGGCAAAAGTTTGCGGGTGATTGGCGGATAAAACGGGCGAGCTGAACAAGCTGACGGCTGATCCATTTTCTCCTGTCAGCGGCGTGCGCACGCGGAAATTCAAACGATTTTTGACTTGTCCTAATGTGAAATTTCTGCTTATTGGGTCGCCTGATAGTGAAATGATTCTCGCAGGGCCCGCTTGGTTGAGGTTCGCTGGCGCAATGGTAGCGATGACGGTAATTTCTCCGCTGCGGCGAAATTGCTCAATTTGCTTTTTTAATGGAGCACGCGATTTTAACAGAGAATTTTTACTGATGGAGATGAATTTTTTTTGAGAATTTAGTCGCACTATTGAAGGCGGGGAGATGTGCAGATCGCTTGCACCGGTGGAGTCCGCGCGATTTTGAACGGGAATTTTGCTAAAATCAAAAGAACAGAGAGGGTGCATCGATAATTTCGTTGCTTTTTGATTGACAACACGGTTAATTTCATCTCTGTTCAGACTGCGATTGAAAATCGTTGCATCATAAATTGCACCCTGCCAGGGCCTGTCGCGCGTTGCTTCGTTTCCGATGAGGAGGTGAAAATTATCATCCCAATTGCGGAAAGTATTCAGAAGAGAAGGCAAAAGAAAAATAGCTACTAAAATTAATCCATATAAAGTGACCCACATTTGCAGAAATTTTTGTGCCTGCAATCGAAATTTGCTCACAAATTCACTTGTGCGGTCAATGGGAAGACGCGTCGCTAAAATTGCTCCCATGCAACTTCCGACAGAGTTGTTGATGAGGTCAATTGTGGAAGTCATGCGCGGCAGAAAAATTTGCAGCGTTTCAATACTCAGGCTTACGAGCAAGCCAATCGCAGTCGCAGCGATGACTGCAGGACGATTAGGAATTGCGTAATTCTTGAACAGGAGCGTCATTAAAAATCCGATGGGGACGAGCATTAACAGGTTGATTGCTATATCCTGAAAACTGGTGGTACCTGTTAATGCGGAGAGGTAGCCTTGGCGAAAAAGTAAATACTGCTGAAAATAAAACATGGAAAATCTGAACGGTGTCAGCGTGAGAAGATAGGTCAATCCCAAATACAAAATAATGAGCGATAAAATTGTACTGACGAAAATTTTTTGCCGCTCGTTTGGGGCTATTTCATGCACGTTTTTCGGAATCATAATCCTCTCAATTTTGCGGTGGTTGTTCTGAAAACAATCAATACATTCAACGCCAGAGAAGTGGGGAAAGTTTAATTTTTCGGTAGGGGAGGGCAAGAAACAAAATGCGATGGGATCGTAACGAATTGCAAGTTAACAAAAATTGCCAACACATGTACAGCGTTCTTGTCTCTTGTTTTTTGAGATTGCAATTTAATTGCAGACCGGTGAGTGAATTTTAGCAGTTAGCTTACCATAGCAGAAAATGTTCAATTTCCAAATTTATCAGATCTGATATTTTGGCTTGGGAGATTTTTTAGAAAAAGTAATAACAAATTTTGCTCCTTTGGAGCGGTCAATCTCCATTTTTCCTTCCAATTGATCTGTTAAAGCGCGGAGCAGACGGGAGCCCATGGTATCTTCCGATGGGAAATTTTCCGGCAGGCCTATGCCATCGTCAGCGACGGTCAAACAGTAGGATTCTCCCAAATCCTGGAAATTGATGAGAATCGTGCCATTTCTTTTATCGGGGAAAGCGTACTTCAAAGAATTGGTCACCAATTCATTGATGAGCAGCCCGCATGGGATCGCTTTGTCAATTCCCAGCCGCGCGTCCCCGCCTTCAACCAAGAGGGAAATTTGTGATTCAGGCGAATGATAAGCGACAAATAAACCGCGTGCCAGACTTTTTGCATAGTCAACAAATTTAATTTCTGCCAGATTGTCTGATTTATACAATTTTTCATGGATAAGCGCCAGCGTACGAATTCTGGCAACCGATTTCTGGAAAACATCTTTTGCTTCGGGATTGTCGATTCTCATTGCTTGCAGATTTAGCAGACTGGAGATGATCTGCAAATTATTTTTGACTCGATGATGAATTTCGCCGAGCAAGAGTTCTTTTTCATAGAGTGAAGATTGCAATTGTTCTTCAAAGGCTTTTCTTTCGCGGATATCCCGTGTGACTGATAAAACCGTCGGTTCTTTTGATTCAGGGTCTGGTTTGAGCTTTCTGCTTTTTGTCTCCACCCAAATATAAGAATCGTCTTTGCAACGGAATTGGAATTCAACTGCTGAAGCAGCATCATTCTTTGTGAGTGCCTGATGTGCTTTTTTTACCTGTGCAACATTGTCTGGGTGCACAAAATCGTAACAATTTTTTCCGATTAATTCCTGCGGAGCGAAACCGGTAATTTCCTCAGAAGAAGGTGAAACGTACACATATTCGCCGGAAAATGTGTGTTTGGAGATTATGTCTGAAACATTTTCAGCTAACAAACGGTATCTTTCTTCGCTGATACGGAGTATTTCCTGTACCTGACGGCGTTTTTGCTTTTCTTTAGCTAATTGAAGCGCACGATTGATGGCGGAGGTCAGTCTGACAAGCCGATGTTTGAGCACATAGTCGATAGCGCCGGATTTCAGCGTTTCGATGGCAAGTTCCTCGCCGATTGTACCGGAAATTATGATAATTGGTGTGTCCGGATAGGTGATCTTCAATTCATCTATCGTTTCCAGCGGATCAAATGCCGGCAGGGAATAATCCATCAAAATAATATCGCAACCGGCTTTTTTTAATTCTGCAAGCATTTCAGATTTATTTTCGACATGCTTGAGAATGAAAGGATATTTTTCGCTGATAAGTTGCGCTTCAACCAATTCGACATCTTTCAGCTCATCTTCCAAATAGATAATCTTTACTTTCTGGCTCATCAGGTCGTTGCCCCAATTTTAGTATGATCTTATAGTATTTAAAAAAAATGAAAAAGTCAACGAAAAATTTGATTAATCGCAAAAAAAATAAAGACTGATTCCGAAAAAATTACGGTTTTTGTATTTAAAAAATTGTGTTGTAAGTTTAAGAATGAACCTGACAAATTTCCTTCAGAAACACATAATTGGTTCCGATTTGGGAAAGTGGCTTATAAAACCACCAAGTTCCAATTAATCCAAAAATTCCCTAGCGACTGTACACTTTCTTTGAATTCAAAGTAATTAACAGGTTTGACAACGTAAGCATTTACTCCATATTCATAGCATTTTCTTATATCCTGTTCCATTCGTGAAGAAGTTAACATCACGATCGGTATTTGTTTGAACTGCGGATCTGATTTTACCCGGCGGAGTACTTCATGTCCGTCGATTTTAGGCATTTTGATATCCAATAAAATGAGATGCGGATTATTTTCATCCCGGTTGGAAAATTCGCCTTGCCGAAAAATGTAATTAAGTGCTGCTTCGCCATCATTGACAACGAAGATCTCATGTTTCGGAACGACGGATTCCACGAGCGCGGAAAGCGTGAGTTCGATATCATGCTGATCGTCTTCGACAAGAAGAATTTTAGGCGTATTCCTCATTTGTTGCGTCCTTCCTCTGATTTAGGTAAAGTAAAATAAAATGT
>NATN01000136.1 GCA_002085355.1 Candidatus Zhuqueibacterota bacterium 4484_87
TCCTCTGCAGCAAATCAATTTCAATACAGAGGATTTTTTCTGATTATTACTCAATGAGATTCAATCTCAAAATTATTTATTTGATTCAGGCGCTTGCAGTAACGCAGTGTCCGGCATTGCTTTTTTCAGCTTTGATTCAAACTGAGTTTTGAAAGCCATTGCGTTCTGGTCCTTGGGATGCGTCAATAACCACTCATTTACCAGGTCTAAACCCTCCTGATATTTTTGGTTTTGCAGGTACATATTGCCCAGCCAATAAACACCATTGGCATAACCAGGATTTTCGTCGTGAATCTGTTTCATGTATGCCATTGCTTTTTCAGCGTCATTACGATAGAAATAATAGACGTATTGCAATTTAGCATCTATTTTTACGTCGTTGCGGGACATAATGCGTTTGAAAACAGCTTCTGCTTTTTCAGGTGCATTGGCGTCGCGGTAGAGCAGGGCAAATTGAAACATGAGTTCATGACGCATAGGAATGACAGTATCCGGCATAACCGTGAACATATTATCCATCACTTCCACCAGGTCATCGTACATTTTTTCTCTGGCGTAATATCGACAGAGATGGTAATATGCGCCGTGATAATTCCGTAACAATCCCTTGATGTTTTCATTGAAATAAACTTCCGGATTGTTCAAATTGCGATATCGGAACTTGTTCAATAAGTTATTTTTCAAATGTATCGGAGACAATGTTTGTCCTTTGTACGTCAGTAATTTGTAAACCAGACCATCCATTCGCAAGTAACTGGTCAGATTGATCAGGTTCTCCTGCGAAACCGTCAGAGCAAAATAGATAGGTTTGCGGAATTGATTCACCTGAATGATGTTTAAAATCATCAAATCCTGAACCCGAATCCCTTTCCCGTAGAGAGTGGGCTTCAGTTCAAAAACAATCTCCGGATTTTTAATTGTATCTGCAACCAATCGTTTTTGCTCAGTTAAATCCTGCAAGTCTTTGGAATATGCGTCGTAAGGCACTTGGATGCGCACTGTCTTGGGCTTTTCCCAAAGCATGGGCTGTAATCCATCCACTTGCGTGTCGCTCAGTGAGATTGGCACTTTCGGTTCCTGGTCGCGCAATTGTTTGATGTACCAACTCGTGTTCAGCAAACTCAAATTAACAATGCGCACGTCAGTGCGAATCCCTTCCACATATTGCAAAAACCAGAGAGGAAAAGTGTCATTGTCGCCGTTAGTGAATAGTATCGCATTGGGCTCACAACTCTGCAAGATGTTGTAGGAATAGTCGTAAGCAACATAATTCCCGGTACGATCATGAGAGTGATAGTTGAAAGCAAGCATTCTGCCAGGAGACGCCAGGATCAAAATAAGCAGTCCTACAAACCCAGCAATAACCTGGGTTTTTAATGTACGTTTGCTCAAACTCTCTTTGATGGAATCCAAAATGGCTGCCGCACCGATTCCGATCCAAAAGGCGAAAGCCATAAACGAGCCCGTATAAACATAATCCCTTTCCCTGGGCTGGGGATCCTCCTGATTCAGATAAATTACAATTGCTAATCCGGTCATAATAAATAAAGTCAAAACAAAAGAAGCACTTTTCCAATCCCTGCGAAAATGGTGAACCATGCCAATCATTCCCAACAGGAACGGAATCATAAAAAGACCATGCAAGCTGAAGGTCTCCACAATCCTTCCGTCATCGTCCAGCGTTGTTCCTTTGCCGATAAATTGCCAGCCAAAATAGCGTAAATACATCTTTTTGATCTGATATTCCCACAGCGGGGCACGACGTTCGACAATACTCCAGTCTCCGTACTGTTCGCGGTTGAGATATTTGACCATGTTTACCATGTTTTCAGGGTCATTTTCGTCCAGTTTGGGATTCAGATTTGATCGAAGATAGATTGTCGCATAAGTGGATACTCCGATGACAATTAATAAAAACGAAGTGAGCACCAAAAACATAACTCGTCGTTTGGAATCCACTGATTTTTTAATGCCGTAGAGAACGAGAATAAAAGCAACGATGAAAAAAAGCGCTGAAAATGCAGGCCCGGCATTGGTGTTCAAAAATAAAATTAGATTGGGCAGCTTTTTAACAATGCCAGGATAGATGGCAAAAAATATTACCGCCGCTATTGCCATAAATGAGAAGAAACTCCCCATTTCCGGTTTTTTGTATTTGCGAAAATACGCCAAAAGAAAAATTGCCGGCAGAGCCAAAATGCTTAACAAATGAATTCCGATAACCACGCCGACTAAATAAGCGATGAGAAGAATGTACTTATCGCTGGTTGAAGAATCTGCTTTTTCGTACCAGACCAGAATTAACCAGATGACAAACGCAGTGAAGAACATACTGATGGCATAAACTTCAGCTTCTTCGGCGTTGAACCAGAAACTTTCGGAATAGGCGAAACTCAACGCACCGACGAGCCCGCCGCCGTAGGTGACCAGACGATCAAAGTGATCTTTAATTGTTCCGCGGTACATAATTATGAGTCTGACAATGATCAGATAAGTGAACATCACCGTGAGGCCGCTGGTGATCGCGGAAATCGTATTGATGCGCAGTGCAATGTCGCTGGCGAAAGGAATCATGCTAAAGATTCGCGCCACGAGCAAATAGAACGGCGCCCCGGGCGGGTGCGGAACTCCAAGAATATGCGCAGTCGTAATAAATTCACCGCAGTCCCAGAAGGAAACCGTCGGCGCAATAGTGCGCAGGTAAACAATCGTCGAGGCAAGAAAAACAAAAATTGCTAAAATTCGATTAATTTGCTTATTGTTTTGCATGTCACTCCCTCCGAGTAATGACTTTTTCCATGAGTTGAATCATGTTGAGCGCCGAATTGTCCCAGTTGAATGTGTGCGCCCACTTAATACATGCGGGCGCCAGTGATCGACGTAATTTTTCATCTTGAATGAGTCTGATTATAATTTGAGCTAACTTTTTGTAATCTCCGTACGGATAAAGAAATCCTGTCTCTCCGTCAACAACAGAGTCCCGCAACCCGGGGGAGTCCGCTGCAATGACCGGCAGACCACAGGAATTCGCCTCGATTACTGTCAATCCCCACCCTTCCTTAGGAGAAGGATTGACCATGAACCACATCTGATTGAGGTAATCGATTTTTTTCTGATGATGCGTACTTCCGGTAAAAATCACTTTATCCTGCAAATTCAGCCGCGCGACCAATTTTTTGATTTCCGAAAGATAGTCCCCGTCGCCCACGAGCAATAATTTTGCATCGGGAATCATTTCGCTGACCAGCGCAAACGCACGAATAAGATGGTGCACGCTTTTATATTTTTTCACGCGGCCCAGATATCCCACAAGCGGGCTCGGTGATTTTTTCGTTTCATCGAATTGATAAGCGGAAGCATCAACTGCATTTTGGACAAGCGAAATATTTTCCGGAGCCAATCCCTTTTCGATGAGTTCATTTTTTGTGCTGTTGGATACGACTGCCAGAGGAGTGCGGCGATAAATCCACGGAATCAGTTTTTCTGACATCATCACATACAACGCCACCGGAAGCACAGCTTCAAGAAAAATGCTTTTCCCAAACAGGTGATGAATGATACCAATAATCGGTTCTTTGACAAAGAGCGGCGAATAAAATGGGATTTTATTTATATCATCAATGACAACGTCAAATTTTTCCTGTCGAGACAATTGCCGATAGAGTTTCGGTACATGAAAATTGAAAAAATTCCGATGTCCGTGTCGGATGATGCGAATGCCGTCAATGATTTCTTCCGCCGGTAATCCCGGATAGCTACAGCTTACCAGGGTAACGCGATGCCCTTTTGCCGCAATTCTTTTGAATATCTCATGTAAATGAACTTCGGCTCCGCCACCTAACGGATTACGTATATCCTGCCAATTTAAAACTAAAAGATTGTATGCCATATTTTAAATGTTCTGTTTTTTCTTTCCAATGACCCCGACATCAAGAAAGGTGTAGAATGCTAATCGTTTTTTCGAGAAAAGAAAACGGACCTTGTCCCTGATGCGGCGGAATGGTGAAAAACCGCGGGGGTAGAGCGGGAGCTGAATTCCGACTTTTTTGAAAACTTCCCGAAAAATACGGTAGAACAGACTGGGTCTCATCCAGTTGCCGTAGGAGTGAACCGTTTCAAATCCAGTTTTTTGCATGAGTCGCGTCAACTCGCCAACGGAAAATTCAGTTTCCCACCCGGCGAACCATTTATTGAAGAAAATTAAAATGTGCTTGATTATTGTGTAAAAATGGTAACGCTGAGGCACATCTACCAGCAACAAGCCGCCTGGTTTTAAAATGCGAAAATTTTCTTTCAACAAAGGCAACGGGTCGCGAAAGTGTTCCAGCAAACCCTGATGAAAAACAATATCAAAAGTACCATCAGGAAAAGGCATTTGAAATGCATCCGCTTGCACGCACTGGAGCGCTGCATTTTCCTGTTGATTCAAAGACCGGATAATTTCCAGCGATTGCGGCGCATAATCCAAAACAAAAACCCGGGCATTGTCCTGAAATAATTTCAGGCTATCCCTGCCGCTTCCTGCGCCAACTTCCAGAATCTTTTTATTTTCAAAGTTGGTGATTTGTTTCAAATTCTGATAAATGCGTTCGTCATTGGAATAAACCTGATCAATTTCTTTGCGTTCTTGCCAGAATTTTTCCCAATGGTCTCGAGTAGATACTTTGGTAGCCATGAACTTCCAATTAATAAATATGAATGATCAGTTGAAAAATTTTAAGTAAAATGGCAATAAAAAACAATAAAAGCCTTACGGCTTAATTCCGAAATTGGATTGGAGTTAAGGCGTCAGCCTTTTAAAACAATCGATTATCGTCTTATTTCAATTTTAACTGGTCATTCGCATTAATAAATTATAAAACAATGAAATTAACCTGACGACTTTTTTAATTTTGGTGCTATGAAAACAAAGCCAGCAAAGTTAATGAAAAAAATGTAATAAATCAAGCTAAAAATTTGCTTTGCCAGGCGTTAAAGGGCGCATTTCATGTATCAATATTTTCTTTCAATAACAGCCAGAAGATTAACTGTTTGTTACCTTGATTCATCGGAAAAGTTCCCGTTCACAGATAGTGGGGCAGGAAGGGTCAGCCAATGCGCATCAGCGAAAGATTGTGCTTGAACTGCTGGTAGAAACTAATTTTTTTAACGGCCTGCAACAGAAAATTCAGATCATTTTCGTTTTCCATGCATGCGAAGGCAATTTTCCTGGCGTCTTGCAGAAGCTTTCCGTCTTTCAGAGGGTTGGCAATTTTGAACTCCGGCAATCCGTGCTGGCGTGTGCCTAAAAATTCCCCGGGGCCGCGGAGTTGTAAGTCAACTTCTGCTATTTTGAAACCGTCGTTAGTGGAAGCCATGGTTGTCAGTCGGGTGAGAGCTTCTTCTGATGCCGGCTTTTTTGCGATGAGAATGCAATAGGATTGTTTTTCGCCGCGTCCCACACGACCGCGTAACTGGTGCAATTGTGTGAGCCCGAAGCGTTCGGCGTTTTCAATGACCATGATCGAGGCATTGGGTACATCCACGCCGACCTCGATAACGGTCGTGGAAACGAGTATCTGAATTTCACCATCCTTGAAAGCAGCCATAACTGCTTCTTTCTCATCGTTTTTCATTCTGCCGTGCAACAACGCCATCGAGTTGCCTTTGAAGATTGTATTTTGCAGGACTTCGTAGCTTTCAGTAGCCGCCTTCAAATCAAGCTTTTCCGATTCTTCCACCAGAGGGAAAACGATGTACGCCTGGGCGCCGGCATCAATGTGAGACTTTACAAATTTGTAGATTTCTTTTCTTTTATCGGAATAACGCCACGAAGTAATGATGGGCTTTCGTCCTTCGGGTAGTTCATCAATTACGGAAATATCCAGATCCCCGTACAAGGTCAAAGAAAGAGTCCGCGGGATCGGCGTAGCAGTCATTACCAGCACATCCGGATTGGCGCCTTTTTGTTTCAGATCAGCCCGCTGCGCCACGCCAAAACGATGTTGCTCATCAATAACGATCAGTCCTAAATTTGCAAATTTAACATGTTCCTGAATCAAAGCATGGGTACCAATAACGATGTGGCATTTACCGGAGACGATATTTTTTAGAATTTCCTCCCGCTCGGCGACTTTTTGCGCGCCAACAAGAAGCTCAACATGGATGTCAAGTTCTGCCAGCCACTTTTTGAAAGTCAAATAGTGCTGTTCAGCCAAAATTTCCGTGGGAGCCATCAACGCAGCCTGATAGCCATTTTCCACTGCTAAAAGCATGGCAATGAGCGCGATGATTGTTTTTCCTGATCCGACATCTCCCTGAATGAGCCTGTACATGGGATGCGGTTTTTTCATGTCGGACCAGATTTCCTGCAAAACTTTTCTTTGCGCGGGCGTGAGTTTGAAGGGCAATTTTTCCGCTAATTGATAAACTCTGTCACCAATATCGGGAAAAGCAATGCCTTGTTCCTGTTCAATAATTTTTTTCTTGCGATAGGCGAGAAGAAATTCCAATAGGAAAAATTCCTCGAATTTCAACCGTCGCCGCGCCTCTTTTAACAGAGTCAGATTCCCGGGAAAATGGATATTCCTCAACGCCTCTTGCAGCGGGAGCAGCTTCATCTGAGACAAAATGCGCTTCGGCAATGTTTCGTCAATTCTGGAAAGGTAGTTTTTCACCAAATGATTCAAAATGCGTCGGAATCCCCGGCTATCCAATCCGACGCGGGAAAGCGCTTCGGAAGAAGAGTAGATGGGAATGATTTGTCCCGTATTGTAAAAATTTGCCATGCTGACTTCTTCATCGTCCGAGAGGATGTCAAATTCAGGGTGCACCATTTGAAAACCGCCGAAGTAGCCGATTTTTCCGCTGACAGCGACTATCTGTCCGGGCTTGAATTTTTTCTCCCAGTAGGGGATTTGATTGAACCAGACGCAATTCAGCCGGCCCGTATTATCGGAAAGCATGAGTACGAAACGCGCTTTTCTTCCGCGTTGAACTCCGCAAGCCTGCACGGTTCCAACTACGGTAACCAGATCGTTCATTTTTAAATCGCGAATAACCGTGATATTGCTGCGGTCAAGGTAGCGGCGGGGATAGTATTGCAACAGGTCGCGGATGGTAAAAATGCCGGCGTTATTCAACGCTTGTGCACGTTTTTCGCCGATCCCCTTAACAAATTGCACAGAGATGTCGAGGAATTTGTTTTGCTCTTGATTTGACATTGCTATTTTAGTTTATCTATAAAGATCAGTTTCTACATTTATGGATTGGCAGATGAAAATATCTTGTTCAATTTATGGTATCTCAATAAATGGCAAAATAATTACCTGCAAAATAATTTTTGAAACCATAAAATTCAAAAAAGAAAATGACAAGGTCAATTATTTTGCCCAAAAATTGAACCGGTTTTTACTCCAACTTAAACTGAAGTTTTCTGTATTTTTATTTTGTCTTCTTTTTGTTAGTACCTGTCCAACCTCCGGCGGATAATAGTTAATTTGTAAATGTCCGGTCAGTTTATTACCACGACAATTTCACCGTATAAGTCAAAACTGCTTCCGAGTCACGCATTACCGGAACAGAAAATTGTACTTTGTTGGCGCTCAACTTTTTGTATCTGTGAGAGGAGCTTTTAATTTTCCAAAAGTAATGAAATCTCTCAACGACCTGAACTTCCACATTGTCGCCTTCTTTGTGATTGCGGATTTTCACCTCCCAGGTTTCTTCCCGGGAACGCTTACCTGTTGATTTTTTGTTAATCATCGTTCGTTCGGCTTTGATGTCAAAAGCATTGCCGATGTAGAGCAAAACTTCTTCATTTTTGGGCGTGTGATCGATTTGATCCTCTCCGATCAATTCCAGAGATTTATCGTCCGGGTCTTCCTTGTAAACCCGCACTTT
>NATN01000137.1 GCA_002085355.1 Candidatus Zhuqueibacterota bacterium 4484_87
CTCTCCTACATTAGGAATTTAAAATTTAATCTACAGATG
Source organism: Candidatus Zhuqueibacterota bacterium 4484_87 (assembly GCA_002085355.1). Lineage (GTDB taxonomy): Bacteria > Zhuqueibacterota > Zhuqueibacteria > Thermofontimicrobiales > Thermofontimicrobiaceae > 4484-87. The sequence goes on from NATN01000137.1 coordinate 40, forward strand.
CAATAGGGTAGCACTAATTTGCTTGACATTGCCAACTTTTATTTGGCTTGAAAAGAAAGGAAACCAGCCTGTGCTGGCTTCCTTTTGTTCATTTTAGAGGGGTAACATCTTGGCCAGAACTGATAAACTTATTCATGTCGGAATAGATATCGGAGCAGTCGGTTGCCGCATGGCATTTTTGACCTCTGGAAATTATCAATCGCTCTTCAAAAATCTCAAAAATACTCTGGAAAAAAACTTTTCTCACTTTTTTGAAGCCGGAAAAAATTCGGACTTCATTTTTCTACTCAGCGCCTACGAACGAACTCACGGCGAGCCATTGGGAACGGCGATTCGCTTGCTGAAGCCAATAGTCGAAGAAATTCCGTCCGACTTTTCGCTGAAATTTTCTGTAACAGGATCAGGAAGCAAAACTTTCGCTGAAATTTTTAGTGTTCCTTTTATCAACGAATTTCAAGCAATCGCTAGAGCATTCAATGCCTTGCACCCTGAAGTTGAAACAATTTTAGAAATGGGTGGGGATACATCAAAATACATATTGCTTGATAAAAGCAGCGGAGGTATTTTAGACTATGAAGTGAACGGTGAATGCGCTGCGGGAACCGGCTCTTTTATCGATCAGCAAGCGTCACGTTTGCTCTATTCCGTTGAGGAAATCGGCGATATTGTCATGGCGACAGAAAAAGCGGCGACCATTGCCGGAAGATGTTCTGTTTTTGCAAAATCGGACATGATTCATGCTCAGCAAAAGGGATTTCAACCGCCGCAAATTCTGAAAGGACTCTGCAATGCGGTGGTGCGTAATTTTAAAGGTACGATTATAAAAGGAAAGGCCCTGAAAACGCCTATCGCTTTTATCGGTGGTCTTGCTGCAAATAAAGGCATCGTTGCCGCCCTTAGAGACGTGCTTGATTTGAAAGACGGCGGGCTGATTGTTCCTCCCTATTTTTTGTGGATGGAGGCGATCGGCTCCGCACTGCTGACTCAGCAAAACGACAACCTTATTCCCGCAAATGAATTAACTCATCGCCTTGCTTCTTTTTCACGACCAAACCAGCAATTTGAAACCATGCCGCAGCTACAGAAAGATAATTTGGTTTTGCTGCGGGAAAAATTTCCAACTTTTCAACCGCTGCCGCCAAATAAAAAATCTCCTGTTTATCTGGGAATTGACATTGGTTCGGTAACAACAAAATTGGTTGTCGTGGATGAAAACGGAAATCTAATCAAGGGAATTTACACTAAAACTCAGGCACGCCCCATCGAAGTGGTCAAAGCCGGACTGAAAGAAATTGACGATGAGCTCGGTTCTCTCATCGAAATCAAAGGAGTGGGCACGACCGGATCAGGCCGCGAGCTGATCGGTGAACTAATTGGAGCAGATACAATAAAAGATGAAATCACTGCCCATAAAACCGGCGCCATGCACATCGGCCACACCATCACGCATCAAATTGTCGATACGATTTTCGACATCGGAGGACAGGATGCAAAATATATTTACATCGAAGACGGAATAGTCACCGATTTTGCCATGAATGAAGCGTGCGCTGCCGGGACAGGTTCTTTTTTGGAAGAACAAGCGGAAAAATTGGGCATTCAAATCAAGGGACAATTTGCCGAATTGGCGTTTCAATCAGAGGCGCCTATCCGGCTGGGTGAGAGATGCACCGTTTTCATGGAAAAGGAAATTATTCCGTTTTTGCAACGAGGCGCAAAAAAAGAGGACATCATCGCTGGGCTGGCCTACTCAATCGTAACTAATTATCTCAATCGCGTCGTGCGCGGAAGAAGAATCGGTGAAGTGATCTATTTTCAGGGCGGAACAGCTTACAACGACGCTGTTGCTGCTGCATTCGCCACGGTTTTAAGAAAAAAAATTATCGTACCGCCACATAACGGTATTTTGGGAGCTATCGGCGCTGCCTTGCTGGCAAAAAATCAAATCGAACGGACAAAAAAGGAAGCGTCTTCTTTTCGCGGATTTAATCTGGAGCAAACAAAATATCGTTTGCGAACATTTACCTGCAAGGGATGCACCAACTTTTGTGACATTCAGGAATTTACTGTAGAAGGAAAAAAGACTTACTGGGGAGATAAGTGTTCGGATCGGTATCGCAAACACATCAAGGTGACGCACAAAGCTGTGATCCCGGACCTTTTTGAATTGCGAGAAAATTATCTGAAAAAATTTGAATTTGAACCCCGGAACAATCTGCCTACAGTCGGCATTCCCCGCGCCATGTATTACTTCGACCAATTTCCGCTCTGGGCGACCTATTTCAGAGAGATTAATTTCAACGTCACACTTTCCGATGAGACGAATCGCCAGATCGTCAACGCCGGCGTTGAAACGCGCGTGGCGGAACCGTGCTTTCCCATTACAGTAGCGCACGGCCATGTTGATAATTTGCTTCATAAAAATGTCAATTATATTTTTATCCCCAACGTCATTGACGCGGAATCACCGGACGAGCACACGAATTCATTTTTTTGCCCCTGGGGACAAACGCTCTGCTTTGTCATCCGTTCAACGCCGCGATTCATCCCGCATCGGGAAAAAATTCTTTCTCCCAACATTCACTATCGGTTGGGAAAAGAAGAAGTAAAAAAATCCTTTCGTGAAATGGCAAAAGCTTTAGGCGTATCGGCAAAATTAAGTGACCGTGCTGTTGAGAATGCCTACGAAGCACAATCCCGTTTCAGCGAATTTTTAATTGAACATGGGCAAGCTGCGGTGAACGAAATTATCCGTCGCAACGAAAAAGCCGCTATACTCATCGGCAGACCCTATAACATTTATGATAAAATGGTCAACATCAATATTCCGGCGAAACTGCGACTGAATTATGGTATAAATATCATTCCCATCGATTTTATCTCCGCAGACCACATCGACATTCGTGACATCAATGAAAATATGTTCTGGAATTATGGGCAAAAAATATTGAGAACCGCTCGCTGGACGCGGGAATTTGATAACTTTCATTTGATTTACATTACAAACTTCAAATGCGGGCCTGATTCGTACATCAAACATTATGTGCGAGAAGCTGCGGAAAAACCATTTTTAACGATCCAATTTGATGAGCATGGCAACGATGCCGGGATAGTAACGCGTTGTGAAGCCTATTTGGATAGTAAGGGATTTTTGCAATGAATTTGCAAACATAGCAACTGATGGATTTGATACCTGATTTTTGTTGCATTATCTATCGGGGAACTTACTACCAGTTGGTCAAATAGTCGGCGATTGAACATCAGCAGAATAAAAGAAAAGGCGCCATTACAGCGCCTTACCCACCGCCTCGATCAGTTTTATTCTCCGTTTCCATTTTTCCTCCTTCTAAGCTGCGCTCATTGCTTTCAGGAACGGATTTTCGAGCTGATACTCTTCCACAATTTCATCGTAATCATCCAGCCAAAAAGCATTGGGATTGGTTTTGGCAACGATGAATTTAGATTTTTCCATTGGATCAGCAGCTCGGTGGAAACGCATAAAAATAAAATTTTCCGTTTTCCCCACCACTTCAACTTTGCCTTTGGCATGAGACATCACGAATCTCGCGCGCTTGCCAAGTCCGGAAGTACGCATCCGTGCTTGCTCGAATATTTCGTACGCCCTCTCCAACGGAACAGCATAGCTGTAGTTGCCCAATGTGGGACGATTCTGAAAAACATAATACGGCGGAACCCCGATGAAAGAAAGTTTTCGGAACAGTTCCGAAAGCACATCTGGCCTGTCATTGACGCCTTTGATGAGCGGCGTTTGATTTACGGTTACAGCGCCTGCTTTTTGCAGTAAAGTCAAAGCTTCTATCGCCTGCGGAGTCAGCTCACGCGGATGATTGAAGTGCGCCATGATGTAAATTTTCTTTTCCGCTGTACTAAATTTCTCAATCATTTCCAACAAAGAAGGATCGTTCAAAATGCGGTAAGGATTGAACGCTGGAATTTTCGAGCCGATACGAATAATTTTTACGTGCTCCATTGCTCTCAATTGGGAAATAATTCTGCCCAACTTTTTGGTAGAAAGCAACAACGGATCTCCGCCGGTTAGGAGCACATTCGTTATCTTTTTATGTTGCCGAATGTATTCCAAACCTTCACTGATCTCAGTAGCGACTTCGTCGTTCTCTTTAATGAATAATCTTTTCCGGAAACAGAATCGACAAAAACCGCCGCACGTACGGCTCACCAGCAGCAACGCCGTAAATTCGTATTTGTGCTCTAAACCCGGTGCCTTTCGATAAAGATGCTCATTCGAAGCATCCAAATCGCCCCACTCATAAAGCTCACCCGGATTAGGGATGATGATTCGCCTGATCGGATCATTCGGGTCATCCCAATCAATGAGCGACAGATAATATTCATTCACGCGCATGGCAAATTTTTTCGTCACCGGACGTAATTGAATTTTTTCCCGCTCGCTCAATTGAGGGATTTTTTCGAGCGTGTTAATGTACTTGGGATTCATTTCTCGCTCCTTTCCCTTTGATTAAGCAAAAGTCAATTAATTAATGGATATGTGTTTGCAAGAGTAATTGTAGTAATACAATCGCAGGAAACCAATTTGTGGTTTTTTAATATAAATATTTTTTAAATAAAAATCAAGAACTTTTTAATTTTGGTTTGAATTTTGCAGCGCAACGGGGTTTTCGAGCCGGATTACGCAATAAATCCGGCCCGAAATTTATTATGCCGTATTATTGATGATTTTCGATCAAATTGAATCTTCCGTTTTTGTAAGTGATCAATCGGAGAGACCGGTTAATTCCGGTTTTAGAATCAATGGAAATTTCACCTCTGATCCCTTTCACTCCCTTCACATCGCTCAAATAAGTTGCTATTTCCTCCCGCGTGAGATGGTTGTGACCTATTGCTTGTTCAAAGAACAGCAACGCGTCGTACCCATACAACTCCATGATATCAGGCTGGCGTTTCATTTCCTTTTGAAAATCATTCAAAAATCGAATAAATTCAGGGTTTGTTTTGTCTTTGAAATAACCACTACAGAAAATCATACCGTCAACATACTGCTGCACCTTTCTCAACTCACCTAATTCGTACCAATTTTCTCCGCCAAAAATTTGCGCATGAATGTTCACAAAAGCAAATTGCGGCGCGATAAATTGAATTTCCTCAGTGGCGCACGGAATGAAAACCCCGTCAATCGAAGTTACAGGAATCGTCTCCAGATCAAAGCGACGCTTTTGAATATCGCTCATGTCTTTGGTATAGTAATGAATCAGCGAGTCTTTGTTCATCATGTTGAACCCAATTTCACGAATGCTTTTCATCTGCCTGGCCAAATCTTCCGTGCCCGGGAAATACCATTTTTGTGTCAGCATGGTTCCGCCCAGTTTTTCCACTGCCATGGTAAAAGCTTCGACGATATTCCTGCCGTAATTATCCATCGGCGCCAGTGTGACAAACGATTTTAATCCCATTTGCTGAATTGCGTATTCTGCCAGCCTCGCACCACGAGTTTTCAAATCAGGGTTTAATTGAAATGTATAGTCGTTCAATTTGGTTACATTCACTCCTGAAGTGGCAGGGACGATCAACGGCATGTTGTAATCATTAATCGCAGCGGCAATGGCAACGGTTTTGTCGCGTTCGAGCTCGCCAATGATGGCAACCACGCGGTTATCCTGTACTAAATCGCGCGTCACTTCCACTGTCCGAACGATATCTCCTTCGGAATCCTTGACCACCAATTCAATTTGTATTTCAGCATTATCATTCCATTTTTTTTGAGCGTATCTAATACCGGCTAAAAGAGCCTTTGCTTGTTCGCTGTAGTCACCGGAAATGGGCAAAATCACACCAACTTTAACAACGCCTTTGGGGATTACAATGTCTGTGCGCGAGAGCAGTTGTTTGATCTGTCGGTTATAGGGATTTTTCGGATGGCGTTTGATAAAATTTTGCAATAATGCAAAAGCTTCTGCCCGTCTGCCGATGCTGATATAGCTGGAAGCTAATTTAATTGTTACAATTGCAGACGAAACCTCACCGGTGACAGAATTATTCAATCGCTGCAAATCAGGAGTCGTGATGTTGTTTTCAATAATTTTCAACGCTAAATTTTTACTCTTTTCCGCTAAATTTCCTTCAGCGACCTGATCCGCCACATGAAGCAGTTCTGTCAAAGACTGTAAAAATCTCCTTTGTTGATACAAACAGAGTCCGCGCAGATATCTTGCATAAAAACGATAGTTCGTGTCTGGATATTTTTGCAGCAATTCATCAATCACCTGTAATGTTTTCTGATACTTTGCCTGCTGATAATAACTTTTTCCCAACATCACATAGGCAATTGTCATCCGCTGATGAGGCGGATATTTTTTTATCATATTTTTGAAAATATCTTCTGCCTTGTTGTAATTTGCTTTCTGATAAGCCTGAACTCCTTGACCAAAAAGCACCTCTATTTCCGGAATATAATTGATGCCTTTGATCTTCAGCGTCTGCCCGTTGGTTGTAAATACCAGCAGAAGTAAAAATAAAATAGAGAGAAAATAAACTTTCAAAAGCGGATTGTTTTTTCTTTTCATACAATTTTCCTCATTCAACTGTCACACTTTTTGCCAGATTACGCGGCTGATCTACGTCACAACCGCGGCGCACTGCGATGTAATAAGCAAGAAGCTGCAACGGAATTATGGTCAAAATAGGTGTTAACATTTCCATAAAAGGCGGCACGTAGATCACGTGATCAACCTTTGTTTTGATATATGTATCTCCCTCGGTCGCAATGGCGATGAGTTTTCCTTTCCGCGCACGAACTTCCTCAATATTGCTGACTATTTTCTCGTACGTTGAGTCCCTCGTTGCAATAAAAACAACCGGCATATTTTCATCAATAAGTGCAATAGGCCCGTGTTTCATTTCCGCTGCCGGATATCCTTCCGCGTGAATATAAGAAATTTCCTTTAACTTCAACGCGCCTTCCAGCGCTACCGGAAAATTAAATCCTCGTCCGAGATAAAGAAAATTTGGCATTTGCCAGTATTTATCCGCAATCTCTTCAATCTGATCCCGATGTTTGAGAATTCTCTCAACCCGATCCGGCAACAGCTTTAGTTCTTTGACAATTTCTCTGCCCTTGCTTGCAGACATAGTGCTCATCCGTGCGAGCAAAACGGTCATCATTGACAACACAGTTACTTGCGACGTGAAGGCTTTTGTTGAAGCAACACCAATTTCAGGACCTGCGTGCAAATAAACGCCGGCGTCCGTTTCTCTGGCGATGGTGGAGCCGACGGCATTACAGATGCCAAAAACTTTCGCCTGTTTCCTTT
>NATN01000012.1 GCA_002085355.1 Candidatus Zhuqueibacterota bacterium 4484_87
CGATTCCGTGTGTCTATTTTGCCAATTGTTACTTCCCAATACAATCGAAAATACGAAAGCGTCGTCATTCGCGTGCTCGATGACCGCAAAGTAATAAAAAATCTGGATGCCCTTGGATTTGATGAAATAGCCAAACGCGAGTTTGTTAGCGCGATAAAAAAACCACAGGGAATGGTAATCCTGACAGGGCCTACAGGAAGCGGTAAGAGCACAACTTTAGTAGCTGCTCTGAACTATGTGATGAATCCCGAGCTCAATGTACTGACGGTTGAGGACCCGGTGGAATACAACATTCGAGGCGCGAGGCAGTTGAAGATCAGCCACAAAATGGACTTTGATCAGGCAATTCGGGCAATTTTGCGGCATGACCCGGACATCGTCATGGTGGGTGAGATCCGTGATGCGAAAACGGCTGAGATTGGTATCAAATTGGCAAACACGGGTCATTTAACCTTCAGCACCTTGCATACGAACGATTCAGCCAGCGTTGTTTCACGACTATACAAAATGGGAATCGAACCCTTTTTGATCGCCTATGCCATCAATTTGGTTGTGGCGCAGCGCCTTGTACGGAAATTGTGTCCGCACTGTCGTAAGCCAATCAGTGAAAGCGAAAAAGAGAATGCGTTACAGTTAGGAATCACAGAAGAGGAATTGGAGAAAGCAACAATTTATGAGCCTGTTGGTTGTGACAAATGCAATAGAGGCTACAAAGGAAGAATGGGAATTTACGAAGCGCTCCCATTTACACATGAGATCAGAAAAATTATTTTAAAGGCATCACAAGAATTAGATGAAGATGCCGTCAGAGAAGCAGCCCAAAGGCATGGGATGCTTACACTAAGGCAGTCAGCAATTCGGCTGGCATTACAAGGAGTAACCAGTCTGGAAGAAGTAGCTGCCGTAACTTCAGAATAAGAAAGCAGAGGAATGACATGGGAAAAGTACTATTGGTTGATGACGATCCTGTCATGCAACGTTATACGGGGCACATTTTGGAAAAGGGCGGTTTTGATCTTGATACGGCATCTGATGCCTTCGAGGCCATCAATAAAGCGCAACAAATTTCGTATGATCTGGTAGTTGTTGACTTGGTTCTCCCTGGTCCTTTGAATGGCGTTGATACAATCAGAGAAATCCGAAAAAGCTCTCCGTCGGCTAAAATTATCGCCTATTCAGGGTTCAGCGACAATGATATCACGGAAAGAGTTTCGCTTGCAGGCGCCGATCATTTTTTAACAAAACCATTTAAACCAAATGAATTAATGGCTCTCATTCGGGGGAAAGCTGAAAATGAGATCGCCACTAAAAGCGATCTTAACATTCAATTTGCTTAAAACACGAAAGGAATCTTTATCATCAACAACTGTGAGGAGGATGCGTAATGGGCAAAATTTTAATTGTCGATGACGAGAAGGACATGTGCGAAGTTCTGGCACAATATTTCTCCAGTGAGGGGCATGAGGTGGATTGTGCTTATGATGCGGAACAGGCAATTCATAAATCACAAAATAAAAAATACCATTTTGCGCTCGTTGATCTGGTTATGCCGGGCCGCATGAATGGCATTGATGTGATTCGCCAAATTAAGCAGGATTCACCAAAAACAAAAATCATCGCATATTCAGGATTTTGCGATCTGGATATTGCGGACAGAGTTGTGAATGCCGGCGCAAATCATTTCCTGACAAAGCCATTTAAGCAACAACAGTTATCGTATCTTATGTTTAACACGAATTAGAAAACAGTAAATAATAGGTGACAGTAAAGCCAGACAATTAAATCGCGGAGTAAAAAAAATGGCAAGGATACTAATCATCGACGACGAAGTGGAAATGCGGGATATTTCGTCTCAAATTTTCGAACTGGAGGGACATGACGTTTCAACTTCTGCTGACGCAGAGGATGCAGTTTTCAAAATAAAAAATAACAAATACGATGTTCTATTGGTTGACCTTGTATTGCCCGGCAAGATGAATGGGCTGGACATAATCAAACAGGCGCGGATCAATATGCCTCGGGCGCACATCATCGCATATTCCGGTTTTAGCGGTCACGACATAACTGAAAAAGTCATTCGTGCCGGAGCGGATAATTTTATCACTAAACCGTTTAAGCGAAAGGAATTGGTGGATTTGGTAAATGCATTTGTGTATCGAAGTAATGATAAATCAGCGATCATTCAATAAACAGGACGAAAAAGATCAAGACGATGGATTTATTAACAGGTGAATTGAGCGATGCAAAAATTAAATTCGATTTCAAAAGGAGTTACCAAACTGTCAATGAATATCCACGATTATGAACAGATATCATTTCGGCAGGCTCTGAAGTGGTGGAATCTTGTACGCTGGTTATCCACCATCAGTTTTCTCGCGTTGGGAATCATCCAAATAAGCGCCAGTGGCTTTACTTTTCCTATTCCCGCTTTTGTCTTGACATTGTTGGCAATCACTCTCTTGAACACTGTTTACAGTCTCTGGATCGATCATTTTCATTACAACATCATTTTTCCCATTATTCATAATTTGCTGGATATCATCATTTTTTCGATGGCTATTTTTATGACCGGTGGGATTAAAAGTCCCTTTTTGTGGGGCTATCTTATCCCGATTCTTACGTCAAGTATCACCATAGGCAGGACGATGGGATTTTTTGCTTCATCATTGAGCATTCTCAGTCTGTGGGCTATCTCGCAGCTTTCGCAGTCTCCCATTATGATAAATTTGAAAGCGAATTATGACGTCTTCAATTACAATCAATTTGAAATAAAAACTCTTCTCTCCTACGCTTGTTTGTTCTTTCTGGTCTATTTTATTTCGTCTTTTTTGGCAAATTCATTGCGCGAGCAAAATTCAAATCTAAAAGCGCTGAATGAACAATTAATAGACAAAACGAATCAGATTTTGAAATCTCAGGAAAAAATATTGGAGATGGAACGTCGCGACACACTTTACCAGGCGGCAATGACAATGCAGCATGAAATCAATAATCCTCTGACTATTGTATCGCTGAACACCGAAATGTTGGTTAAGGAAACTCCTTACGTCAACCCAAAACGGATTAAGACCATTAATGATTCAATTGAGAGAATCAAAAACATTTTAAATAAAATGCGCTCACTACAGGCAAAATCTCTGAAAAAACGGGATGCGCTGAGTGGGCTGGAAATTTTTGAATTAAATGAAAACGAAAATCAGATAATTTTGTGAAATGGAAAATTTGAATAAAATATTTGATAAAATCTTGGAAAATGTCCCGGATTATGCAACAGATATTGAGCGACAGGTATTGATTCGTCGAGGCATCAAATCTTTGACTCCGAACGAATTGAATGTGATCATTTCACAAATTAATAACTATTTGATCTTTATGCGCGAATCAGAAGCGTCAGACATTGAAATCGGTGGCTCTACAGCACTCGGACGGATCTGGTTTCGCGTGTACGGAGAGAAAAAGCCTTATCCTGAATTAGGGCTCTTTACGCAGGATCAGACAAATATTTTTTGCCAGGCGATTTTAAGCGATAAACAATGGGAGCGCCTTTTGGATTGGCGTGCAACTGATTTCTCCCATCTCATTGAAAAAGACGGCACACTCTACCGTTGGCGCGCCACCGTTTATTTTGACATGGGACATTTAGCGCTCAACATGCGCGCTATTTCAGATAAAATTTATCCTTTCGCAAGCTATCAATTTGCCCCCGGCGTAGCAAAGCATTTATCGCTGGGGCATGAAAAACAGGGTCTGGTGCTCATCACAGGCATCACTGGCAGCGGGAAAAGCACAACCATGGACAGTATCATTGACGCTAACAATCGCAGCTTTTCCGGTCATATTGTCATCATTGGGGATCCAATAGAGCAGATCCACCAGTCAAAAAAGTGCATCGTCCGGCACCGCGAAGTAGGTAGAGATGTACTTTCTTTCAAAGATGGAGCTGTTCAGGCGCTGCGCCAGGACCCGGACATAATCGTTGTCGGCGAAATGAGAGATTCGGAAACGATTATGACTTGTCTTGAAATTACAGACACAGGGCATAAAGTATTTTCAACATTGCACACAAGTTCTGCGGTGGAAACGATCGACAGAATCATTGCCGAATGCCCTCCTATCGAACAGGAGCGGGTGCGCAACCGATTGGCTGATGTGCTGAAAGTTATTATTTCGCAAAAATTGGTTCCAACAATCGATGGAAAATTAATACTTGCTAAAGAAATAATGGTCGTTGACAGCGCTGTGAAAGCAGCAATTCGTAACAATAATACCCATGAAATTTACCAGATGATCAGCGAACGCGGTCATTTGGGAATGACCACGCTTGAACAAGATTTAGTTCGACTATACAGAAACAGGCAAATTTCAAAAGAAAATGTGTATAACTTTGCAAATAACAAAAAACGAGCGCATGAATTAATGACTTCTGAATAAGTGAATTGAGGGAACGATGGACAAATTAGCTTTAGGAATTTATTTTGATGGACTTTACGTCCACGCTGCGCTTGTGAAAAAAGAACACGGCTTAATTTCCATAGAGTCGCTGGAATCTTTCCGGCTTTACGATTCGCTGGAGCAGACAGAAGAGATCGAAAACAGCGACCTGCCGCAAAATGGTGAACAACCAACAAATCCAGAAGATCCGTTTGGTTTTGATCTTGATGGATCTGCCCAATCAGGTGATGTCACTGAGGCAAGGGGCAATATTGACGTCATCGTTGAAATGCTGGCAAAAATGGCGCCGGAAGGCTGCCCTATCGCCTTTAATTTGCACAATTCCAATGTCATCTACACTGTCGTCGATGTTGACAAAAAGGTATCGAAATCTCAGCTAAAAAAACTCATCGCGGAAGAATTAGCAAAGGCAAACGAACAGGAATCCGTTTCCGGACAGATTGGTTTCGCGCCAATCGCTGATTTAAGTTATCTGGGCGTTGTTCATAAAGACCCATTAATTTTCGCAAATTTACTATCAGAAGCTGTCCGCCTGATGCATCGACAGTCTCAACCGATCAAATTGATTGATACCATTGAATTTTCATTGGCAGAGCTTGTCCATGAAACTTATCAGTTATCTGATGTGGACAGAACAGCCGTCGTCCTGTTCAGCCAAAATTTCACAAAAATTTTCTTCATGAAGGGCTCGAAAATCGATTACATTTTGCCAACCATTCACATCGGCATTCGATCGAGCAAAATTTGCGAAACCGCATTTTCAAAACTGTTATACGAATTAGATTTCAAAGGGCTTGAACTACCGCGGCAGATCGTGCTGACAGGAGAAGTTGATGCGATAGATGCGGAAGATTTTTTCCAGACAAAATTCCCGAACATTAACATCGTGAAATTTGAAGTCAGTGAATCCTATCTCGCGCCGCATCTTCAAGGCTTGGCAGGCAAAACCTCGCCCTACAGCGTTGCCATTGCTCTGGCAACAAAAGTCTTGCGTCCCAAAAAAGAAAGAATTTACAAAAACAACTTTGTTCCGAAAAAAGTCAGGGAACAGCAATCCCAATTTGTTATTGCCTGGCATGGCTTTGCCATGATAGGTCTGGTTTTTTTGACGCTCATTTTGCTTTTTTTAAAATCTTCGGCGATCAATAGCGATATTGCCAAAGTGAAAAATTCACTTGAAGAAATCAATTTTGATCTGTCGCAGCTCAAAAACGTTGAGCATGATGTGGATAGCCTGCGTCTGGAAATTAGCCATTTGGAAAAAGGAACATCACTGATTGATTCGTTATCGGCTGTTACAACTCGTTGGACGCCCTTGATAAAAACCTTCTCTGATGCGTATGAAAAAATTGGGAAATTTACTATCAAAAAATTTGAAAGCGTCAGCGATGAAAAAATGGTTGTGAGTCTGAATTTGTCAAGATTGGAGCAAGTCGCCCTGCTGGAAAGATTTATCTCTGATAGCAAGGTTCTGTCAGTGGGTCGTCAGAAAACCGAAGATCAAGGCGAAATACTGGAAATGACAATCGAATGCGATTTGAGTCATCAGAAATTAAAAAAGCCTGAAGCGGCAAAAATAAATAATTAAACTGGTCTGATAAAAGCCATGAATAAGATTGTAAGAAATACACTTATTTTGTCCTCTGTATGGGTATTGATGCTGATTATTGGTCTGGTGTATATTTATGGTCACCAGAAAAAAATACTCGACAAACTCAGTGCAGAGGAAAAGAAAAAATCAGAACGATTGGAGGATCTACGTTCTCTTCAAAGTGATTTATCAGAATTGCTCTCCTATTACAATCAGTTAAAGGAAAACAGTTTGCGCTTCAAAGGGACGCTGGCTTCGTTTGTTTCTCCGGGCGAAACATTTGATTACATTCGTCGCGAGCTGTTGAGGACAAATTCTTCGATCAAACTGGATATGGACTTTGAGAGTGAATCACCATTTAAAAATATGATTAAACGGAATTATAATTTGAAAGGTACTGGGAAATTTACCGATATTTATAGTTTCATCTGGTTTCTGGAAAATGGACCAGTCTTTTATAATTTAACATCATTGACTGTTGAAAAGCTTGATCCAACAGCGAGCGCAGAAATTGAATTCACTCAGGCAGACGAAGCTACATTCAACTTCAGCCTCATCGGTTATGATCGCAAAGAAGGCCCTAAAATCGCTGAAATTAACAATGAGTACGGAGAGCCAGAGCATATCGTCAATTTGCTTGAGGAGATAAATCCGTTTCGCAAAGCAACTGTCAAAGCTCGTCCGTCTCAATACGCAAACAATTCGCCGGCTCCAGTGAAAAGACCATATACAGCGCGCGCATTGGAGACAAACAGACAGTCCGCTGCTCCAAAATTACCGGAAATAAACAGCGCGTGCGAAGTTTTAGCAATTACCCCTTTTTCTGTACTCATCAAAGAAGCGAATGGTAAAATAGTAAAACTCCGCAAAGGCGACAAAATTTACGGCGGGACCTTAACTTCATTGGACGCAAAAACAGGAAAGGCAATTTTTCAGTATGACAATTCATCAGGATCGAGAAAAGTTGTATTAACAATGCAAAAATAGAGATGACAACTATGAGAAAGATGATAATGACAACAGGCGTGGCGATGTGTATTTTTCTCACTGCCGCACTTTTTGCTCAAAATGAACTACCGCGAGAATACACGCCGCCCGAAGAGTTAATTTCACTCAACAGTGAAATTGACATTGCAACAGCTCTGGATTTATTGAGCGAATATGCAATCCAATTCGCCAGGAAACCCATTTACGATCCGGAAAAGCATACCGGCCCCATCGGCGTGGACATTCGCAGCATTGCGTGGAAAAAAGCGCTCGGATTAATTCTCAGCAGGCGCGGACTCTGGTACGTTGAAAAACCGCGTTACATTGAAATCGTCAATGCCGACGAGTATGAATCCAGACTCACGGGTGGAGACAATTTAAAGCTCGGTGCTGGAGAAGACCTCAAGCCAAATAGCCGGGAAGTAAAGATTGAGACTGTGTTTTTTGAAGGCGACAGAAAAGCATTGAAAGAAATCGGATTGGATTGGAGTACATTTTATCAAGGAAAAGTTTTCATCGATGCAAATCAGTTGGGTTCGCTGGACATCACTGACAACATGTTTAGCGTTGGTGCGCGAATCCCGAAAAATGTTGTTGGAGTAGATTTAGAGCTATTGTTAAAAGCATTTGATTCAAAAAAAATCGGCAAAGTGCTGGCGCAGCCGCAGGTCGTCGTCACTGAAGGAAAAGAAGGCGTCATTCAAGTCGGTCAAGATTTTTCGATAAAAGAACGGGATTTTGCCGGAAATGTCATCGATCGATTTTACAGCACTGGTACGATTCTCAGAGTGATGCCCTATGTCATTCAAAAATCAGGCCCGGATGGTAAACCCCTTGAGCCAGTCATTTTTCTGAAAATTCACGTTGAGCGCAGCACTGCCCACCCGGATGTCGTAAGCACAATTATCAACAAATCCCAGGCAAATTCATATTTACAACTTTACGATGGCGAAGAAACCCTGATTGCTGGCCTGTACTCCACCGAAAAAAATAGTGTGCGCAAAGGAGTGCCGATTTTGAAGGATATGCCCTGGTGGTTCTTTGGTTTTCCCTACATTTTTGGTTACAACCGCACAGAAGAAAACGAGAAAGAATTGGTTATTATCATCAAAGCAAGCCTGTTGAAAGATGTACTAACGAGGCAAAAAGTAACTAAAACGAATGCACTCAATTTAAGTCATACAGTAGCACAAAATTACCAAAGCGACTCATTTATCAGAAATGACTTTTCTCAAGTTAATGTCTATCAAAACACTCCGGTGCAGGATTTTAAGGTTACCACAAATCCGGAGGCAGCGATGATCTCGCAACCCTCATCAATGCCGATACAATCAACAGCGCCGATAGTACAAAATTATAGTCCGCTTCCAAAATATTGTTTGGGAAAGGTAGTCAAAATAAAGGACCAATTTGCCCTAATCAATTGGCAAAGCAAACCGGAAGTTTTAAATATCGACGGAAGAACAGCATCTGTTGTGAGAAAATCAAACAGCAATCGAAAAGTAACAATTATTGGAATAGCCAAAATTCTCGGTACAAGGCAGAATCGATCTGTCGCTAAAATTGCTAAAAAGAGGCTCAATTCACAAATTCGTGCCGGGGATTTCATTGTTGTCAAACTTAATGCAACTGAGGATTAAAAAATGTGTCGATACATTATAAAGTTCGGGGCTATCGTAGTTATTAGCATTGTTCTTTTTCTGTCATGCGGAGACAATGATAATGTAGTGGGCTCAAAGACAGATTCCATTGAGACTTTGACGACATCGGAACCGGCGATTTTGGCTGATGGACTTTCGTCAGCAATCATCGTGGCGACTGTGCTTGATTCCAGCGGGAAGCATGCCGGAGGTCTGCCTGTTCATTTTGAAACGACTTTCGGTACAATCAATGAAACCGTGTACACAGATCAGGATGGCAATGCTTATGCATTGCTGCAGAGCGTTGCCAGCGCAACAGATATCAAAGCGACAGTTACGGCAACTGTTCTGGATACGCTGTTCACCATTCCCAAAACTCGTGCGCATTTCGGAGTTAATCTGTCTGTGAAAGGTATGAAGTCGTTGCCCGGCAGAAAATTCGATTTAAAAAAATCTTCGGCAGCAGGAGAAAATTCAGCATCCATCGATGTTACTTTTCTGGGCATTACTTTCAGCGGCGAATTACAGGAAATCGCAATTCCGGCAGACGGCATCTCAAAAAGCCGCTTGAAAGTCAACATCAAAGAAACTACAAGCAAGAAGGCAATTACAGAAGCGCAAATTTCTCTTGCTGCGTGCTATGGCACGATTGTCAATAAAATCGTAACTGACAATCAGGGATTAGCACAAACCGACATTACGGCAGCGACAACCGAAGTGACGGACTCTATTTTCATGGAATACGGGAATGTCTTCCGCGATACGTTGTTCATCAGCTACGAGAAGCCCAATATTTCTATTTCACCGAAAACAGTTTACTTGATTGCTGACGGATCGAGCAAAACGACCTTTACTGTCTCGCTGAAATCGAAAGAGAATACCCCCATCGTGAACGCAGAAGTCCGTTTTTCAGCGACAAACGGCACCATCGCGCCCAGTTCAGTTTTCACGAACAGCGAGGGAATCGCTCAGGCAACACTCACAAGCGTGGCAAAAGTGGACACAAATGTGCTCGTCATCGCGCGTTTGAATAGTTTTGCAGATACATCTCATGCCAATTTTATCAAGCCGATTCTAAGCCTTACTCCGGAAACTGGAGAATTACCGGCGGATGGCAACAGTGAAATGGATTTTACTGCCTCCCTCCTGCTGCCGGATCACACTCCTGTCGTCGGCGCAGTAATTAATTTTTCAACATCAGCAGGCTCGATTACTCCGGCTTCCGGTGAGACAGATGCCACCGGCTCTGTGAGCGCAACGTTGAAGAGCAGTTTTGATGAAAAAGAAAATGTCATCGTCAAAGCGGCATTTCAAGAGCTGGAAGAGACAGCAACCGTCAAGTTCTCTCTCCCAGTTCTGACAATTTCTCCGACTGAAGCCAAATTGCTGGCGAATGGCAGCAGCAAACAAACTTTTACAGCAGCGTTGATTTCCCGCAATAATGTTCCTATTGAAAATGCAGAAATTGTGTTTTCAACAACGAACGGGACAATATCCAATTCAACAGCAATAACAAACGCCGAGGGAAAAGCGACGACAGATTTGCGGAGCAGTACCATTGCTGATTCAAATGTGAAAGTAATTGCTCAGTTTCATCATGCCGCAGACACTGCAGCCGTCGTTTTCATCCCGTCTTCCACCGAAAGCGGATTGATGCTGGACGGTGAAAAAGAACTGTTCCGTGATGGAATTTCATCCACTTCGATTACAGCCACCGTGTTGGACGACAATGGAAATCCTGTCTCTGACGCGACAGTCTTTTTTACTGCGCAATATGGCACAATTCCGCAAACTGCAATCACGGGCACAGATGGCAAAGCGACAGTGACTTACACTGCTGATGTGGGAGAGAATAGTATTTCTGACGAAATCACAGCAACCGTCGGTACAGCGTCAGTAAGCCATGCAATAAATTTAATAGGGCTGACAATGACCCTCACTGCTTCGCCTGACTCAATTCCCGCAGATGGGACGTCAAAGTCGGTAATTTCTGTACATTTAAAACAGACTGAATCTCAACTGGCAGTCCCTGGAATAAGTATTACTTTTACCAGCAATTTGGGATTCATAGGTACAACGGCTACGACGGACAATGAAGGGGTGGCAATTATTGAATTACGCGCTGCTTCAACGCCCGGAAAAGCTACCGTGACAGCGACTTACGGACAATTTGTCAAAACAGTGGACGTTCAATTTTATTTGAACTCGCCGCAAAGTATGGTTTTGACTGCTGATCCGAATTACATCTGGGTAAAGGAGACTGGCAATCTCGAGCAAACAGTGATTACTGCCACAGTGTTGGGGGTTCAGGGACACCCCATTGGACATTCAGTTCCGATTAAATTTTATGTTCAGAATTCTCCTGATGAGAGCTTACCCGCAGACCAGCAATGCGGTTTTGTTGATGAAGCTGGTACTGTCGTGAGAGAAACGGCTTCCATCTATACATCTGACGGATCAGCGAGCATCGGCTTCCGTTCCGGGACAAAATCCGGGACGGTAGAAATTCGTGCCGAATTAGTGGATCAACCGCAAACATTATCTCGTCAGGCTGTGATTGTTATCCGTTCCGGTCCGCCCTACATCTGGATCGATCCGGCTGACCCCAATCATGTCTTACCGAACATGACGCTTTATCTGGATTATTTCAACCAGGACGGCAAACACGCGCTGCGTGAATACAATGTCACAGCGCTTTTAGGTGATAAATACAACAATCCTGTTGAACAAAACACGACGGTTTATTTCACTACCACGGGTGGCGTCATCACAACCGATACAAAGACGGACGCACAGGGTTTCGCGCATGTATCTCTTTTCTCAGGAAACCCATTTCCGACAACATGTCCGTCCGATACGCGACTGGATCCGCATCAGATCCCTAATCCGAATGCAGACGGCTTATTCTTGCCCATTACGTTGACTGATTTTGAAGGAGGCGAGGTGGTCAATAGCTGCGGGGATACCGGCGAAAATGATGGCATCGCTGTCATTTATGCCTATACATGGGGCAGAGATCAAAACGGAAATGATGCAACAGTATTTTCTACAGCAAAGGCGATATTTGGCGGCGCTATTGCCCACTTTGAGGTATTCGTCGATCCACCGGTGGATTCTCTGAATCCGGGCGAAGTTGCCAATATTCACATTCGCGTCTGGGACGAGCACGGCAATCCACCATCAGCAGGATCTTCATTAACAGCATCCACCTCTGCGGGGAAATTATCAGTTGAAAAATTTATGCCGGATAAAGATCGCTATGGATATGGCAGCACTTATTTTACAACATCTCTGCTCAATAATTTGGACCCTGTGGAAGACGAGGCGCAAATGGCAGAGGTTACTATTGAACTGGATGCGCCCAATCCAAACGGGAAAGTAAGCGGAACTGTTTACGTATATCTAAAATTATAGGAAAAAAATGCGGTACACTTTCATTCTTCAATCATGTGTAAAACGGGAACAACATGATTCTTCCATCCATGCCGAGGTGTACCGCATTTAATACTTTCATTTGATGGATCAACTATGATGCAGAATGTTTTACTGATTGGCGCATTTGTGATTTTGGGGATATTGATTTTATCAATTAACAGCACAATTTTCGTCACCAACAAAGCGATTAGAGAGAACGAAGTTCATATTACAGGAATCGGTTTGGGGCAAGCGCTAATAGAAGAAATCACTTCGCGGTCTTTTGATGAAAATACGACCGGGTCAAAAAGGGTGCTCTCCCCTTATCAATTGACGAGCGTGGATAATCTGGGCAAAGAAACGGGAGAGCCACCATTTGATGATGTGGATGATTACAATAATTACAGTAAAAAAGTCGATACGCCGCGAATCGAGGGATACATGATTAATGTAAAAGTTGGCTATGCGAATCCGTTGATCCAGAGGAATTTTATTAATACGAAAACATATCTCAAAAGAATTGAAGTAACGGTAAAAAACCCGAAATACATGCATAACCCAGATTCGCTGACATTAGCGACTGTAGTTTCTTATTTCAAATGAAACAGGAAAACGATGCAAACGACTTTCAACATAATAATTTCAATTATCATTTTTTCACTTTTAATGATGATAGTCGTAAGCGTCGATGGCAACGTGAAATCAATTTCCAGGCAGCTATCAGGAGACAAAATCGCCCAGGAAATGGTCGTTGTAATTGTTGAGTTAATCGACCATGATTTTGCAAAAATTGGTTACATGAAAACCGCCCCTAAATTTAAATTAGGTGCGTTGGATTCAAATAGAATCACTTTTTATTGCGATTACGACAATAATGGGCTCATGGATTCTGTTTCATATTACTTTGACTGGGAAGCAAGTGCCGTGAAATCCAACCCACATATTCACCAACTGTATCGCAAGATGAATAATCAAAACCCTGAAAAGGTTGCTTTGGGAATTGTTCATTTCAATCTCGCTTATTTCGATGAAAATATGAACTCTATCAGCTACGGCAAATTGGCAGATGTGAATTATGTGAATCAAATTAGGGCGATTCGAGTCCGTTTGCGTGTAGAAACTCAATTTCAAATTGAAAATCATTTCGGAAGCGCTTATTGGGAAAAAGTCTATTTTCCTAAAAATTTAAATTTATAGAACTATAAATTGCGCGGTACTTTTGTCGAGGAAGATCAATATATGGATTGTGGAATCGATACGGTTGCCATTTCATCGGATTCTGCTAATCCAACAATCGGAGATACAATATCAGTGACGGTAAAAGCCTGGTACAATGACAAAAGGAAAGAAGCTTCAGCAAAAGTCGTATTGTCACGATTGACAATACCGCCGCTGAAAGCAGCCGTTGCCTTCCCGGGTCAAAATCCGGTACTTGATCTCAACGGCGCGCCGCTTATTGATGGCAATAACCACGACTATAACGGAAATTTGTCATCTGTTTCCAACGATCTGCCAGGCGTCGCAGTTCACTCAACAACAGACAGCGTCAACATTGTGCAAAAACTTTACAATGACAAACAAGAAGATCACGTCATTGGATTTGGCGGAATACCAAGTGTGCAAGTCAGCACAGTAGATGATCCGTCCATTTTTATTGATCCCATTACTGCCAGCGCTGACTTTCATTTGGCAGCGGGAACCTATAGTTCAGTGATCTTTGGTTCCAAAGATGCGCCGGTTATCGTTTACGGCCAAGGTGATTTGAAATTTTCCGGTGGCGTTGTCGGTCACGGAATTTTAGTAATTGACGGTACCTTGACGCTGTCAGGTAATTTTTTCTGGTATGGCATTGTTTACGTCGTCGGACCTTCTCCGGAGATTTTTAACTCGGTTGGCACAAATAGGATTATCGGCGGTGTGGTACTCGGCGGCAAAGATAAGACCGCTCGTTTACGAGGTACAGCAGATATTAAGTACAGCTACGAAGCAGTCGAAAATGTGCGAAACAAGACAAAAAGTCTCCTGACAATGAGTTTGATTTCATGGTTCGAATAATTTCTATCGATTAATTGTCACAGGAAGTATTTAATCGGTCAATGATCTTGCGCGACAATGATCGGTTCGTAATTAGTTATTTAAAATTGGGTTGAGAAAATGGGAAAAGGTGATCTCATATTAGTTATCGGCGGACTGTTGCTCCTGTCGATGTTCACGCTCTCGATTAATAGCTCCATTACAGAGAATAGAAAGACGCTTTACTCGAGCGAAAGTGTGCTGAATGCGTTGGCTCTTGCTGAAAAATACATTGAGGAAGCCGAAGCGCTTCGATTCGACGAAAAAAAATCAGCCACTATTCCCAGTTCATTCACGAATCCCAGCCGTCTCGGTCCGGATGATAATGAATATTATCCTAATTTCGATGACATCGACGATTTTAACTATTTCACTTATACCGATACTTCTTCAGGCAATGTACCGTACACGATTCAGATCAGGGTTTTTTATACGACACTTTCAAATCCTGATCAGATTTCTACCAGCAGAACTTACTTTAAAAGAATGGTCGTAAATATCTCATCACCATTTATGAAAAAGATCAACGATAAAACGATCACGTTGAAAAAACTCTTTGCTTATCATTATTTTTATAGTGAATAACAAAAAAATACGGTCAGAAAATGAATGCAATAAGGGAATCAATACTGGCGCTGTTTCTTGCGGGCTGGATCATCATGATCGCTCTTCGTGTTAATACTAATACGACGCTTCACCTATATCACACGCAACAGAATGTGCTCAATCAAGAGAGTATGCACCTACTGACTGATATTATCGAATATGATTTCCGTAAAATCGGTCATGGGTTATTAAATCCTCTCGGCGCCATTCAAGTCGCTGACAGCAATCGCATTGTATTTTCCTATGATAAAGATCCGTCATTAGCGTATGATTCAATTAAAGTTGTTTATAAAATGGCCCCCATTGTACGTCGCAGTCACGTGTTCAACAAAATGCTCATCCGCAAAGAAAACTCAACAAAAATCACCCGTTTTCCGTTTGGCATTTCAAGATTTCATTTGAAATATTATAATAAACTGGGACAATTGTTGCCCACTCCGGTAGTATCTGATTCACTGGCAAGCATCCGAGAAATCGAAGTTTCCATCACGTTGGAAAGCAATAACCTTTCAGAAAAAGGATACGACCGGGCAAGATATGTGAGCCGCTTTGTACCCAAGAATCTTTTGAGTCATTACGAATAAAAAAAATATATAGGCGAAATTATGGGACGCTACGTTGCATTCATCATCATGGGATTTTTTATCAGCACTTCTACCCTGCGGATGCAGGCTAATCGCTACACGAGTGCCAGCGTGAACAATTTTTCAACGAAATATAAAAAACTTGTTTTAAGAAATATCGCCAACACTGGGGCTACTGTTGCGTTGAATGCATTGACTGTCAATATTAACACAACAGCAGGGGTTTCAAACAGGCCTCTTGACGGTGGCACCTACTCCTATTTCATTGAAAGGCAGCAAGACGACCCCAATTTAGGACCTACAGAAATTCGCGTCACTTCAATCAGTCGTTTCCTCGGCATGACGGACACGATTATCGTGTTGTTGACAAGACCCTCTTTTTCAAGATATGCATATTTCACAAACCATGAAGGAAATATCTGGTTTGCCACAGGCGATACAATCTATGGCCCTTGCCATACCAACACCTATTTTCAAATGATGGGGCAACCAGTTTTTTATGGCAAAGTAACAAGCTCCAGAGTATATAATTCTCATTCTCCTTACAGAAAATATTACCACGGATCAACAAATCCCCAATTCCTGGGCGGCACAGAGTGGGGAGTGCCCGAACTCCCGATGCCTGATCATATACCCCAGGATCTGATTGATGCCTCGCAGAACGGCGGAATTTATATCTCTAAAAGACATGTCTGGATCCAATTCCTCTCAAATGGGAGGGTAAAAATAGCTGCCAAAAATTCTCCGAGTCCTCCGCATTCATGGCAATATACGACTTACAATTTAAATTCCATCAATGGTGTCATCTATGTGAACAATTGGGGAGCCAGACCTGTCGTTCGCGTCAAAGGAACAGTGAATGGAAACGTGACTGTCGGTACTCGAGGTTACATTCGAATCACTGACGACATTGTATATGCAGATGATCCGAGAACGAATCCAAGTTCAAATGATATGTTGGGATTAGTTGCCGAGCGGGACGTTATCGTAGCGAATAACCATCATGATCAGGACAGGACGATCCAAGCGAGTATTATGACGCTGAATCCTTCTGTTGCTCCTAATAAAAACTTCTGGGTCGATCGTTACAAAAATGATCGTTACGGAAGGCTGCATCTGTTGGGTGGGTTAATTCAAAATTCCCGCGGCGCCGTCGGTTTGGTCGGTAGTTACTGGTCGCGAAAAGGCTACCTCAAAGATTATCATTGGGACTCTAGATTAATGAAAATGAATCCCCCTTATTTCCCGACTTTGTTCGCCTTGAAAAAAATCTCCTGGTGGGAGTAATAAACGAAAATAAGAACCCAGGGATAAATCCATCTAATTTTTTTTTCTGCAATAATGGGTCTTTACCCATCCAATATTTTAATACCCAAACAAAAAGATTGTCCATCAAAAACTTTTTTTTAGAAAACAATTCTGCAAATATTATCAATTTTTGATTTTTTTCCAACATGAATGATGCTGCCATTTCAAAATGAAATAAAAATTAAGAATTGAAGAATGGAAGAATAAAGTAAAAGTTTAGCCAAATATTTATATTTCCTATCTAATTTCTACAACCTTATAACTCATTTAATTTCATTGTGTTATAAGAAGATATTATTTCGCTCGTTTTATTCATATTTAGTAAAATAGCTTCCCCAAAATAATTCAATGGTACGCTTTTTGTTTAAATGAAAAGTGAACAAGTTACTTGTAAAACTCTCAAATATGAAAGGGGATGGGAAATGCGTCAGGCAAAATTATTTTGGGGATGTGTGGTCATTTTTGAGATGTTGTTTCTCTTACTTGGCGGAACGCATCAAGCATGGACACAATCAGACTTTTCTGCAAAACCGCTGAACGTCATTTTTATTTCCAGCAAAATCGAAAATGCAGAAGCGATCAAAAATGCGGCGGATGAAGATGCCGTGACCGTAATCTACGATTTTGAAAATGCGACTTTACGGCAATTTAATTTGACGCTCCAGGAACTGGTGCAATGGAAAAAAAGGAAAATCGATCATCTGATGCTTTTTTGCCACGGTGCGCCGGGAACGATTATTTTAACCGCGAAAGATATCATCAATGTAAAATCGCTGAAAAAACAAGCTGATGAATGGAAATTTTTCGGCAATATGTTCAACCGCGACGCCACCATTGACTTCTACGGTAGCGAGATCGGCTGGGGGGAAGAAGGCAAGAAATTAGTGACTTCACTCTCGCAAATGACCGGTGCAAACGTTCGCGCGAGCATTAATCCGTCGGGCAATATCCATGATGCTGACTGGAAATTGGAAATAAAGACCGGTGACAATAATTCCTCTTGCCCGATCAACTTTTCACAATTAGCTAAAACGCCCCTGTATTTTTAGATAAATGGCGCTGGAAATCAGCGCCCGTCCATCGCCGCTGGTTGTCGCCCCTCTGCCAGCGGCTTGGACTTTTATTCATCTGATTGGTTAAAACAAAAAATACAGCAAATGAGAATGCAGCTATGGAAAAGAACAATAACGATCCGAGGACAGTGCTTGTCGTTGATGACGACATAGTTGATCTGAAAATTATGGAGCGTTTTTTTTTAAACAAAAACTATCCACACTTGCTTGCCAAAAATGCTACTGATGGATTATCTCTGTTTCGCAAACATCATCCAAAAATCATTTTTATTGACCTGCTGCTGCCGGACATGAATGGCATTCAACTAATGGAACAAATTTTGGACGAAGATTCGGACGTTTCCATTGTCATCGCTACAGGTCATGCTTCTGTAGAAACCGCCGTAGAAGCGATCAAAAAAGGGGCGTGCGACTATATTACCAAGCCGATTGACATGACTCGACTGAATCTGCTCACAGAAAGGTTGATGAGATCGCAGCAGGTTTTGATGGAAAAAATGCTTTTGCAGACCCGGCTCGATGAACTTTTCGGTTATCATAATTTTATTGGACAGAGTCCCGCGATAAAAAATATTATCAGAAAAATCGAACAAGCAGCACCCACGAGTTCCACCGTACTCATCACTGGCGAATCCGGAACAGGGAAAGAACTATGCGCCAATGCAATTCATCAGGCGAGTCCGAGAAAAAACAAGCCGTTTATCAAACTAAACTGCGCAGCCTTGCCTGAAAATATCATTGAAAGCGAGCTATTCGGTCACGAAAAAGGAGCGTTCACTACAGCCATTCAGAAAAGAATCGGCAAGTTTGAATTGGCAGATGGAGGCACCATTTTCTTAGATGAGATCGGCGAATTATCCCTGTCCATACAGGCAAAATTGTTGCGTGTACTGGAAAATCAGGAATTTGAAAGGATTGGTGGGAACGAGACAATCAGAGTTAACGTACGCCTACTCGCAGCGACCAACAGGAACCTCAGTGAAGCTGTAGAAAACGGTCTTTTCCGCAAAGATCTGTTTTATCGGCTAAATGTCGTCAACATCCACATTCCGCCGTTAAGAGACAGGCGCGAAGATATTCCTTTGCTGTTGAGCCATTTTCTGAAACATTTCAGCGAGCAAATGAACAAGCCGATCAAATCCATTTCTCCTAAAGCACAGGCAATGCTTGCTTCTTATAGCTGGCCTGGAAATGTGCGGGAACTGGTAAACACCATCGAACGCGCTGTTGTGTTTTGTGAATCAAACACGCTTACGGAACAGGACTTGCCGGACCAAATATCAGGGAAAAATTCACAGAGAGAGGATGGCACAGACATTCCCATTATGCCGTTAGCTCAGGTTGAAAAAAAATTGATAGAGAAAGTACTTCTGGAAACAAATTGGAATTTGCGTCGTGCTGCAAAAATTTTAGATATTCACCGAGGCACTCTGTACAGCAAAATTGAAAAACATGGCATTAACAAAAACAGCTTGCTGATGGTCATGAACTAAATTAACGGAGATTTTTTTCTCCGGAAAAATTTCTTTAAAATTACTTTCATCAAAGAACGAGGTGAATCATTATGTCTCCTCAAATTGACAACCAAATCGCTGGCAAAAAGCCTGCAAAAAAGATGCTCATCATTGACGATTCTGAAGTCAATCGTTACTTGTTGGAGACAGTGCTTAGTCAGTTGGGCTACCAAGTAAGTTCTGCAGAGGATGGCAAGTCAGGACTGGATAAATTCAAACAAAACAGACCGTTCATTACATTTTTAGACATTGTTATGCCCGGAAAATCAGGAATGGAAATTTTGAGACAGATAAAACAAATTTCTCCGTCATCTATTGTCGTCATGGTGAGTTCATTTTCGAGCAAAGAAAATCTTTACGAAGCGAAAAATGCTGGAGCTAATTGGTTCCTCGTCAAACCAATCACGGCGTCAAAAATAGAGGAATTAGTGGTTTATTTTGAAAAGAAAAGCATAGAGAAAAATCTAAAAATTGAGTCGGAGTAGTTATGATTTGCAAATCTTGTGGTGCTGAGAATAAAGACTGGGCGTCATATTGTACACAATGCGGATTGCCGCTTGGCGATGTGTGTCGTTGCTCCTTCGTTAACGAACCGGGTGACCTTTACTGCGGAGGCTGCGGCAAACCGTTGATGCCAAACGAAAATGATAATTTGAAACGAAACCCGTCCAGCATGAATGTTGAATTTGGCAAAATGACACTTTCTGAATCCCAAATTAAAAAGCTCATAAGAGAAAGTTTGTTGATCAAAACAGATGATGAAGAAAACATCAGTCAAAAGGACATCGATTTGATTTTTTCCATGGAAACAGAATCAGCTTCACAAGAGTGAACAGTATCATAAAATAGGCTATGCACTGAGGACAAATATGGCATTTCAAGAAGATCAGATTTTCATTCAGGAATTGATAAAAAAAGGTCTACTGACAAAATCTCAAATTATTCAGTCGCAAAACTCTTTGCGGGAACTGCTTCAACGCGAGGGAATTGCTAAAGCGTTAATCACCCATTTCAAACTCGATGAAACCAAATTAGCGCAATCCATCGCTGAAATTTTTAACGTTCCTTTTTTGGAACAGGTAAACGGCCTCTCTCGAATAGATATTGAGGAATTGCAAACAGTTAATACCCCGTCAGATTTTCGCTTCATTCCTGTATTAGATGATATCAACGAAGTCACCATAGCCATCAAAGATCCGCCATATCAAAAATTAATTGAATTTCTCAAAAAGGCAACTGACAAACACATTATTCCCATCATCTTAAAGGAATCGGACTACGAATATCTGAACAATGAAAAAGTCGTCGAGAAAAAAGTTGACAAGCCGTTGAAAATTGATTTTGACAAGCTTGACGTCGAGAAACAAGGAAAAAAATGGGCGCTGACCGCAGAACAAAGCGGATCGCTGCCGCCGCCGAACAGCGTGCTTGACAGATTGTTAGAAACCGCCAGTGAGGCCAATGCGAGCGATATTCATCTGGAAATCACTTCTTCAAAAACAATGAACGTGAGATTTCGCCTTAATGGTGTGCTCCAGCGCGTTGTTACGCTGCCGAATGCGTATGCGTCTTCGCTGCCCAAAATTGTCAAGCAAAGAGCTTCCATTGACAATTTTGAGAAAAAAAATGCGGCAGAAGGAAGTTTCTTCATGCAATTCGGAGGTGTTAAGACAAACTATCGCGTCAATATTATTCCCACTGCTTTCAATGAAAAAATTACGCTGCGCGTAATGAACGATCATCTCGACATCATCCGGTTGGAGCGTCTGGGACTTTCGTTGCATGATTTACGACGAATCCGCCGACTGTTGTCCCAGCCCAATGCAGTAATTCTTTTTTCCGGGGCAAGCGGAAGTGGCAAGACAACCACGCTGTACTCCGTATTGAACGAATTGAATCATTTCACGAAAAACATTACCACTGTCGAAATGCCGGTGGAAGCCCATTTGGAAGGAATCAACCAAATTTCCATCGATCAAAACTCTGCATTAAATTTTGAGAAAGCGATCAAAGCGACTTTCCATCATGACGTGGATGTCCTCGCTCTGGGGGAAATTCGCTCGAAAGAAGATGCTGAACTGCTTTTAGAAGCGGGATTATCAGGATTGACCGCTTTTGCCACAATACAAGCCTCAAATGCAATAAAAACTCTTTATCGTCTGAAGCATTTTGGCGTGGACATTGAACAATTCGCTTTGACCTTGCGAGGCATCGTCTCGCAGCGTTTTGTGCGCAAGGTGTGTCACTACTGTGGGCAAGAATATATTCCTGATGAAGAAATTCTGGCAAAAGCAGGATTGGAGAATCTACCAAAAGATATCAAATTGAAACGTGGAATTGGTTGCAAAAATTGTCTGGGGACAGGTTATCTGGGCAGGATGCCCATTTTTGAAGTGCTCATTTTTAACGACACAATCAGTTCGCTGCTTGCCCAAAATAGACCCTATCGCGAAATCTTTGCAGCCGCACTGCATGAAGGTTTCACAACAATGCGTTACGACGGACTTCGCAAAGCGCTGGCAGGAATCACCACGCTCAACGAAGTCCTTCGCGTCACATGATTTTTAAATCAATAAAAAATCTATAAAAATGGGCTTATTCGTATCGTTTGAAAATATGATAGCCCATTTTTGTTTTCACAATATCACTTATTTCGCCGACTTTCAACTTGCTCAAAGTGTTATCCAATTCAGCCATTAAGTCACCTTTGGTGACAACACCCAAATCACCGCCCTTTTTCGCGTTGGGGCCTATAGAACGTTCTTTTGCCAGTTGTTTGAAATCCGCTCCGCCATCCAGCAATCCTTTGATTTCTTTAGCCTCTTCCTCTGTCTTCACCAAAATATGCAATGCACGAATTGTGTAGCCTTTTATGCTGAATCGATCCGGACTGAGCGATGGTTTCCAGATATAACCAACAATTTGCACAGCAACCCAATTCCCCTGTTCGGCGAGCGCAATCACTCTTGTTCCCTGCGGCAGGCGACAAACAACAGAGCCATTTGGTGACAGACGTAAATTTTCAAAATCCGGCTTTACGTAAAGTTCATCGCCTTGTTGAATTTTAAGTTGCGCGAAAATATTACCACTCCCCAAGATCAAAATAAATATTAGCATTGCCAAAAAAACTTTTCTCATATTTCCACTCCTCCGGGTTAATAGTCGCAAAATGCTCACTTTATTTCATCCTGCATTATCATTGAAACGCATAAATTTTAAAACGGTTTCCTGGTTAGGGACACCTTTTTGGCCTCCCAATGTCTGACATTTTAGCGCTGCCGTTGCATTGGCAAATCGTAAATTTTTCTCCAAAGACAAACCATGAAGCAATCCGGCGATAAATGCGCCATGGAAAACATCTCCGGCGCCGGTCGTGTCAACTACTTTCGTTTGAAACGCCGGTTGAAAAACAACGCCATTTTCATCGCCGCCGTAACTTCCTATCTCGCCGCATGTTACAACAGCGGCTCGGGCGCCAAAATTGAGAAGTTTTCTGATTGCTTCTTCATAATCATCGGTTTGAAAAAATTGATGACAAAAACTGTGCGAAACAATCGGATAATCCACAGCGCGCAAGAGTTGTTCCATGTCCTGGCGCGGGCTTCCGGCATCAAGTACAATCGATATTTGTTTCGATTTCGCCCATTCAACTATTTTCCACGTAGCTGCTGTATCTCTGCCGTCAATGAGCACGTAGGCGGCATCATCGATAAAATCAAAATTCATTTCTTCCGGTTTCACAGCCCTGTAGTGACTGCTATCGAGTACAATGGACTTTTTTCCGCTCGCTCCATCAATCCAGATAAAGGCTTTGTTCGTCGGCATGTTTTCGTCTCGAATCACGCCGGTTGTGTCGATGCCTTTGGAACGGAAATTTTCCAAAACAAAATCACCGTCTGTATCAGTTCCGATTTTTCCGATAAAAGCGGTACGGAACCCCAAACGCGCTAAAGTCACCAGAGCGGTGGCGCATGGGCCTCCCCCCTGTTTCGAGAACTCCAGAGTTTCGGTTTTTTCATCCAAGTTCGGGTATCTCGGCACGAGGCACAAATAATCCGCGGCACAGATTCCAAACCCAACGCAGTCAAAAGATGTTTGCATTATTTATCGTAACTTAAAAAATCATTTCATTTACATAGATTCAATTTTCTTGTTCACTATTTCCAGTACCTCACTTTGCAATTTTTCAGCTTCAGTGAGCAATTCATCAACGCGATATTTCATCTTTTCCACAAATTCGCTATCCTGAATACCAGGCAAATTAATTTTTACATTCAATCCAGCACCATATACAGCAGACCTTGCCATGAGCGCAGAAACTCCGGCGTCACTGGCGGCGTTATCATTTCCTTTCTCCGCAACAACTTTTGCCAGTTGCAAAACTTTTACTGAAAATTCCATCACGCTGAGCGGAACCTCGCAGGCAAATTTCGTGGCATTTTCAATAGCGTCATTGCGCAGCGCGATTTGTTCCTCTGTTTTTTTCTTCATGGAAAATGCAGCCATGAGCTGATTGAAAGCTTCAGTATCCCGATCAACGTTTCGGAGTAACTCGTCTTTGAGGTGCTGCGCTTCAACTGCTGTTTCATTCATTTCTTCCCAGACAGATTCATAGCTTTTTTTCCCTGAAGTGAGATTCGCAACCATTCCGCTCAGGGAAGACGCCAGCGCACCTGCCAGCGCAGACACGCTTCCTCCGCCTGGCGCCGGTGATTCTGAAGACAGCTCATTGGCAAAATCCCGCAAATCCATTTTTACCAGCGGGCCCTTGGCCTCCCGCACCTGATATTCGATGATTTTTTTAGCAGGATCAAATTCACTCACATCGCGCAAGCCCATGGAAACCACGGCTGCCTCTATCAAATCTTCTTCAGGCACCCCCGGAGATTTGCCTTGTTTCAGCAAATAATGTCTGCCAGCGTCAAGCATCGCTTGCAAAGGAATCAATCCCACTAATTCGCTGCCTGTAACCCGCAGACCACGTTTCTCCGCCTCTTCACAAACAACATCGAAAGCCAGATGCGGAGGCGTTATTTTGTAATTTATCAAATTCATGGAGACCTGTGCCTGGCTATATTCGTCGATGTACCAGCCCACAGCGCGGCAAGCCTGTAAACGCCCGGGAACTTTCACTGCTTTTCCATCCGCATCACGAATAATTTTCCCTGCGGCATCGCGTTTAGCGCGTCCTGCCTCCCGAATAGTCAAGGCAATATCGTGTGCCAGCTTCCGGTCTCGTGTATTTAAATTGACATTGTAAGCGATCAAAAATTCTCGTGCCCCGATCACCGTGGCGCCGGATTTTTCATTAAAAATTGCTTCGCCAAAATCGGGCTTCCATTCCGGATCTTTCAGTTTTTCCGGCAAACCTTCGTACTCACCCTTGCGAATATCTGCCAGACTTTTTCTTTCGGGGCGCGTTGCTGCTTCTTCATACAGATAAACCGGAATGCCCAATTCCGCCGCCACGCGCTCGCCTACCTCTTTTGCAATCTGAACGCAATCTTCCATGGTAACGCCGGAAACCGGCACAAACGGACAGACGTCTGTAGCGCCCATGCGCGCGTGCTCGCCTTTGTGATGACGCATATCAATCAGCTCGGCTGCCTTCTTTATCGCCCGAAAAGCTGCCTCTTTCACCCCTTCCGGCGAACCAATGAATGTTACTACGGTGCGATTGGTGTCCGCTCCGGGATCCACGTCTAAAAGTTTAACATCTTCAGTATCCCGAATCTCGTCCACAATCGCTTCAATAACCTGCAAGTTTTTACCTTCACTGAAATTTGGCACACATTCGACTAATTTTAACATAGTTTTTTCCTCATCATTTTCAAACAATTTTTTGCATTTTTCTCAACTTGGAAAACCCATTTTTTCAGAGCCGCTGAAACGATTCAAGCGAAGATCGTCGTAATCAAGTACACGTAAAACAAATTCGAGAGACCACACAAGCAAACTATTTTAAAACCAATACAATAAATATCCGAAAAATCACCCGCGATTATCAATTTTCATTCCGCAATCAAAAAAATGAAAATTCGTTTCGATTAAATCTGACCGACAAAATTTACTTCACCAGGAACAACTCCATCTGCCGCGGTGAAAGAAATTTACATCCGTTCTCCGTCACGACAACTTCCTCTTCAATTGTCGCCACACCAAAACCTTTACAATACACGCGTGGTTCCAAAGTGTACACCTGCCCGGCTTCGACCTTCAAATAAGGCAAATCGCCGTATCTTTCCCAGATCGGACACAGCACCCCGGCGCCATCGTGGGCTTCTCTGCCAACCTGGTGACCCAGCGCATGAGGATATTCGTCAAAACCACAATTGATGATATGCTGCCTGGCGACATTATCCACTTCCCAGCCTTCAACTCCCGGCCGGAGAAATTCAGCCGCTTTTGTTATTGCATCACGAACAGCATCAAAAGCTTTTTTCACTTCCGCCGGCGCATCGGTTTCGCCTTCGCGTAAAAAATACCACGTACGCTGCAGATCGGAAACATAATCGTCCGTACGAACGCCAAAATCCATATTCATAATATGACCGCGCGCTGTTTTGCGATCCGTGGGACCGTAATGCGCACCGGCAGTATCAGGCCCGGTAAAAACTGATGGGCAAGATGCCGGATCCCAGGACAAACCCACGCCTAACTCATCCACGCGTTTCAGCACAAATTGTGCAATTTCTTTTTCGGAAAGCCCAGGCTTCAACATACGCGTCACTTCATCAAAAATGTCAATGGTGATATTAATCGCTTTTCTCAGCCTGTCCAATTCAGAGGGCGACTTTCTCCCCCGAAGCGCAGAAATAATTTTCTCCGCAGAGACGAACCGATTGACATAATCAGTATCTTTTAAATAATCGTTGAGCAAAAGAAACATTCCATGAGTCAAGCCGTCAGAGACGTGGTCGTTCGTGGAAAAATTCAGTGCTATGGAACGAGGATCCAGAGCAGATATTTCTTTGAGTAAATCATCTCGAATGGAAGCTTTGTAGCTGATCACATTATCGTAAACACCGAGGTCTCGCACAGCAGGAAAATCCAGATTCCCAACGATAGCCGTCGTTTTTCCAGTGGCAGAAATTAAAAAAGCGGATTGCCAGGTACAGCTTCCTTCGAAAATTAATGGCAGGCTGGGATCCGTTAAAGTATGACTCTCGCGCACAAAAATGAGCCAGACATCAATTCCCTTTTCCTTCAAAATTTCAACTGCCTGCTCCAGCTTTTCTTTAATCATTTTCATGAAATCGCCTCATTGACTAATTTAGTTCAATAAAACTCATTAGATAAAAAGAAACCGAGAAATAAAATCCTCGGTTTCTGAATAATAATCATTTCATGTTCAAAATCAAAGTTTTGTATCAGCGACTGCTTTTTTCACAGCTTCCAGCGAATTGTTCAGCATATCCTTTTCTTCATCAGTAAGCTCAATCTCCAACACTTTTTCTACGCCACCGGAACCGATGACTGCTGGTACACCGATGTAATAGCCATTAATTCCATATTCGCCTTCCAGATAAGCAGCGCACGGCAAAACGCGTTTTTTGTCTTTGATGTAAGATTCCGCCATTTCCACAGAACTGATCGCCGGGCTAAAAAAGGCGCTACCATTGCCCAAAAGACCAACGATTTCTGTCCCTGCTTTGCGTGTGCGGTCAACTATCGCATCAATCTTTTCCTGCGGCATCAATTCCATCAGCGGTACGCCGCCAACAGTCGCCAGACGAGGCAACGGCACCATCGTAGGTCCGTGGCCACCCAAAACTGTTGCAGTAATATCTTCCGCACTGACGCCTAATTCCATTGCTACAAAAGATTTAAATCGACCGGTATCCAAAACGCCAGCCATGCCGACAACTTGATTCTTGGGAAAACCGGTAATTTTTTTGAAAGAATAGACCATCGCGTCGAGCGGATTGGTTGTAATGATACAAAAAGCATTGGGAGCATATTTTTTGATATTTTCCGCTACATTAGTCATAATTTTAAGGTTTACATCAAGCAAGTCTTCACGAGACATTCCCGGTTTGCGCGGTACGCCTGCTGTAATAATCGCGACGTCTGCTCCGGCAATGTCCGCGTAATTGCTTGTACCGGACAAATTGCAGTCAACGCCCATCAAGGGCGTTCCTTCCGTAATATCCAGAGTCTTACCTTTTGCCACTCCCTCTTTTTCAGGAATATCGACCATCACAACGTCGCCTAATTCTTTCTGAGCGACCAGAAGCGCCAAAATACCACCAATTTGTCCTCCACCAATCAAAGCAATTTTCTTTCGCGCCATATCATTCTCCTCTTAATTTTGAATTGTGTGGCTTATATTAAAAAAATAGAGCTATCTTTTCCCGAACAAAATAATGGTATCCACTGCCAGATGATATTCCTGAACAAATACGCAGGGCAATGGTACACGGCATCGATAAATTTAGGCAGGTAAAACGCTCACCATTTTCTTCGATTTTCCGTGTGTGGTGTATTGAACTTTGCCGTCAATTTTTGCAAACAACGTGAAGTCACCACCCATGCCAACGTTAGAACCTGCGTGAATTCTGGTTCCGCATTGACGTACAAGAATGCTTCCCGCGGTTACTGTCTGACCGCCATACACTTTAACGCCGCGCATTTTTGGTTTGCTGTCGCGACCGTTCTTTGAACTGCCTACACCTTTCTTATGAGCCATTTATTATTTCCTCCAAATCGCTTTATGATAAAACAATATCTTCAATTTTTAAACGAGTGAAATCCTGACGATGTCCTTTTTTTACTTTGTAACCTTTGCGTCGTTTTTTCTTAAAAACAACGACTTTCTTCCCTCGCTCGTCACCCAAAACAGTTGCCTGAACTTTTGCGCCCTTCAGGACAGGATTTCCGACCTGAACTTTTTTCTCGTCCGAGGTAAACAGCACTCGATCAAATTCAACTTTGCTTCCTTCTTCTGCCTGCAATTTCGGAGCTAAAATTTCATCATTTTTGCGCACTTTAAACTGCATTCCGGCAACTTCAACAATTGCGTACATTAGTTTTCCTCCAAATCAAATATCTTAAATGAATACTTTTTTCTCTAATGAATCTGCGTCATTCCAGACTTCAAATATAATAATTTTTATCCATTAAGTCAAGATTTAAATTTGTCCGTTATGTCAATATTTTGTTTTTTTGAAAAAATATGGAATTCATCAAACTCCAGATTACCATCTCCGATAACCTCCAGTTTGAGAAAATAGCGCCACATAAGCCGGCGAACGGGACTTTTGATGCCCTGACTGAGATAGTTTTTCATCTCCGGATGCGTGACTATTTTCAAACGACGCTCTTTGGACTTCGCACGGAATCTTTTAATCCAACGCTCTATTTGGCTCAATACAGCACTTTTTGACGTAATTCGCCCCAATCCGCCGCACGTCGGGCATGTTTCACTGAAAGCATACATAATGCTCGGTCTGATTCTCTCACGTGTCATTTCAATCAAACCAAAATCGCTCAAAGGCAAAATATTTGCCTGCGCCCGATCTTTTTTCAATTCGCCCTTTAATTCCTCGTAGAGTCGTTTCTTATTTTTCTCATCCCGCATATCAATAAAATCGATGACAATGATACCGCCAATATCCCGCAGTCGCAATTGACGAGCAATCTCTTTGGCAGCTTCCAGATTTATTCTCAAGGTATTTTGCTCTTGAGTTTTTTTGCCGATGAATCTGCCGCTGTTCACGTCAATGGC
Source organism: Candidatus Zhuqueibacterota bacterium 4484_87 (assembly GCA_002085355.1). Lineage (GTDB taxonomy): Bacteria > Zhuqueibacterota > Zhuqueibacteria > Thermofontimicrobiales > Thermofontimicrobiaceae > 4484-87. The sequence continues at coordinate 28,970 of NATN01000012.1, forward strand.
GCACAACGCTTCAGTCTGATCAATAATGATCGAACCGCCGCTTTTGAGTTCCACCTTGCGGGAGAGGCTGTTCTGAATTTCATCTTCAATTTTGTAATGATCAAAAATCGGCGTGCTGCGGTCGTAAAACTCAACCAACCCAGCCATTTCATGAGCGACATCTTTGAGGTATGTGACAATTTTCTTGTACAATCTCCGGTCGTCCACAATCAGGCGCGTCATATCGCGTGTAAAAAGATCACGGATAACGCTCGACATCATCCCCATGTCTTTGTACACCAACAACGGGGGCTTGTTCTTCTTGATCCTTGCTTCAATCTTTTTCCACACCTTTTTCAGATTGTCCACGTCTTTTTGCAACACCAATCTATCCCTGCCGTCGGCGACGGTGCGCACGATCAGCCCAAATCCTTCGGGGCGAATTTCTTTGGCAATTTTGCGCAACCGTTTCCTTTCACCGGCGCTTTCAATTTTTTTGGAAACGCCAATGAATTTGGAATTTGGCACAAGCACCAAAAATCTCCCCGGAATTGAAATTTGAGTCGTCAGCCGCGCGCCTTTGGTGCTAATGGGCTCCTTGATAATCTGAACTAAAATCTGTTGCCCCACGCGGATATCTTCCGGCGCAAGCACCTCTTTTGATCGATCTTCATCTGTCAGATCAACCATAGAACTCACCGTTGAGAATGATTCGCCAATATCGGAAAAATGCAAAAAAGCATCCTGTTTCAGCCCAATATTGATGAAAGCGGCACGCATACCACGCACAACATTGACAACTCTGCCGAGGTAAATGTCCCCAACCATTCTTTCGTTGTCCGGCATTTCCACAAAAAGCTCTGCCAGACGACCGTTTTCTAAAATTGCGATCCTCGTCTCTCCGATCGCTGCGTTAATAATTATTTCTTTATCCATAATGTCCTATCTTCATTCAAATTTTGTTACTCAAACATCAAAAGGTGTTAATTGTTTTTGATCAACCTGAATCAAAAGCGCTTTTCGATGCACGCGGCTCAGAGCGATTTCTTCATCGCTCATGCTGAACATTTCCCCTAAAACCTCTTGCACGCGCGCTGTTTTTGATTCCTGAAAAGTCAGCGTCATCACTAATTTTTGTGAAGCTCTGTCCAGATTGACCGCTTCGACATAAGGCCTAATGTCAACATCCACGACATCGTTCTTGCGCTGACGCTTGACAATAACGCTCTCACGCGCGATAAACCGGATAATTTTTTCATTCATCTGCGCTTTGTCAAAAATATCCGGCAGTTTTATTTCATAAATAGCCCGATTTATCGCTGCTGCCAGCGATCGCGGTTTCCCGAAAATATTTTTCGCTTTCAAGATTCGCAGCCCTCGCGGAAGTACGCGATTCAAATGAGTAATGATCTCTTTGCCACGCTCCTGAAAATAATGTACATCCAAATATTCCGCTTCACTGGTAAAGCCGATTGCCAAAGGCGGACTGTACGCAATTTTCGGATGCGGGTGAAATCCCTGTGAATACGCAAGCTTAATTCCGGCACGCCGGAACGCACGCTCAAAGATTGTTACCAAATCCAAATGTGAAGTAAACCGAACATCCTCACCTTTGGAATAGCGCAGCCGAATCAAGCGAGCTTCAGGTTGGGCAGTTTCCGCAACTTTGCGCAGAGATCTGCCGTAAAAATCCTGTTTTTTTTCGCTCTCCGCAGCTTTCGCTGACTTTGTCTCTGCTTTTGCTGCGTTTCCGCGAATAATTTCCTGACAAGACGCTGTATCCATCAGACCGCAGCCATGACAGGTTGAAGTACGGCAATCTGATGTCGGAGTTTTCTCCAAAGATTTTTGATATTCTTTGACGAGGTATTTTTTTGCCACGCCTTTATCAATGTGCGCCATAACGCCTTCCAAAAACGCAACTTCAGGATCCCGCCAACTGAATTTGAACATGGAATTTGCCAGACGATCTTTCAGATAAAAAATCTTCTGCCGCATTTCCTCAATGGGGCTTTGCGCTACCCACTGGAAAGGCGTTCCTGCTTTAGGGCAAAACGGTGAGACAGAAATATTGATATTTTTCCCCCGATAACTCTGCGCAATCTTTCTCACCTCGCGGACAAGTTCGACAATTCCCTCTAAATCCTCCTCTTTTTCTCCCGGCAATCCGATCATAAAGTACAGCTTGACTGAATTCCAGCCCTCGGAAAATGCAATCTCTGCTGCACGCAACAGGTCTTCGTTGGAATTGGTTTTGTTGATAATGTTGCGCAATTCAGCAGTACCAGCCTCTGGTGCCAGTGTAAGGCCGGTCTTGCGAATTTTTCTTCCAAAGCGCGCCATTTCCGGCGTAAAACTTTCTGTGCGCAATGACGGAAACGACACTGTGACCATGTCAGCTTCCAGTTTACGCGACAATCTTGTTAGAAGCGGCAGAAGCTGGCTGTAATCAGAAGTAGAAAGCGATGCCAGCGAAATTTCATCATAACCGGTATTTTTTATCACAGCTTCAATATGTCGCTCCAGTTCCTCAACACTTCGCTCGCGAACGGGTCTGTAAATATATCCGGCATTACAAAAACGGCAGCCCTGAGTGCAGCCGCGCATAATTTCGACTGAATAACGATCATGCGTCGTCTCGATGAGCGGCACCAGCGGTTTTGTGGGATAATACTCAGCCTTTAATTCTTCAACGACACGCGCAGTAATTTTCTCAGGCGCATCAGTTTCGGGTTTCGGACGCAGACTTTTGAAAAGTGCGCCGTCGTACTCTGCCTCATACAAGGACGGCACATAAACACCCTTGATTTTTGCCAGTTCCACGAGCAACGATTCTCTGGAAATTTTCTCCTTTTTCAGATCACGGAACTTCTCCACAAATTCAGCGACAACTTCCTCGCCGTCTCCGATGACGAAAGCATCAATAAAATCTGCTATTGGTTCAGGATTGAACGCACAGGGCCCGCCGGCAATCACGAGCGGATCTGTATCACTGCGATCCCGGGAAAAAACCGGAATGCCGGACAGATTCAGCATATTGAGAATGTTGCTAAAATGCAGTTCATACTGCAAAGTGAAGCCGACAATATCAAAATCTCGGACGGATTTTTTTGATTCCAAAGAAAAAAGCGGCAGAGACTTTTCTCGCAATAATGCTTCCATATCTGCTCCGGGCGCATAAACGCGCTCCGCCGCCACATAGTCGATTTTGTTCAGCAGGTGATACAAAATTTCAAAACCGACATGCGACATGGCAATTTCATACATATCGGGAAAAGCCAGAGCAAACGTAACATCAACTATGTCCCAGTTTTTTTTGATGACATGTACTTCACTGCCGGTGTAACGGCCTGGTTTATTCACTAATGGAAGTATTTGATTCTCAATTAATTGCGCAATATCTGCCATGCAATAATGACCCAAAATTTTGACTTAAAAAAATATTTTCAAAAAAATAAATTTAACTAAATTTTCAACGAATAGTTGAATTAAAAGTTCCTGTTCAAAAAAACAATTTTCCGCAAAAAGTGCGAGAAATTGACGCAAAGCCAAAAAAGAAACTTTAAATCATCACCGAGGCATCCATTCTTTTCTCTTTGGGAAAATATTCAACTTTGCTGCTGTAAATAATAACAAAAATCGGGCATGAAACTCACTGCCCGATTTTCATCATTCACCGTTTTTCTATCTGTCAGCAAAAAACCGGTAAGATCATGCATAGTTTTCCTGAATGTAGCGAACGCCTTCTTGTATCGCTTTCACATTGATATCAACATATTTCTTCTTTTTCAGATTCTTCTTAATGGATTCAACTGCCACATTTGGATCCATTATTTTCGTGTATTCCAGATAAGCGCCGATACAAACGGAATTCGCCACCGCTGTCATTCCCAAATTTGCCGCCATTTCAGTGAGAGGAAGATATAAAACGCGCACATCTGAGCGTTTCACTTTTCTATCAACGATAGAACTGTTCACGATTATTAAACCGCCTTCCTCTACCGTTTCCTCAAAAGCATCCAGAGACGGACCATTCATGGCAATTAAAACATTGGGGTGCGTCGTCAGCGGTGAGCCGATGCGCTTGTTCGATAAAATGACGCTGCAATTCGCCGTGCCGCCGCGCATTTCCGGTCCGTAGGACGGAATCCAGCTCACATTCAAATCCTGCGTCATGGCAGCATCAGCCAACATGACGCCCATAGTCAACACACCCTGACCGCCAAAACCGGCAATTTTTAAATACTGCTCGGGGAATTTTTCGATAAAATCTTCGCTGACATTCTTGCTCTCTTCCCCTCCGCTGATTTTAAGAATTTGCAAGACTTCCTCATCGGTCAATTCAGTCTTTCTAATCGGGCGCGACTCGGCCTCATCGCTGATGTCCTTGAAAACTTTCAGCGGATAGTATGGAATCATTTTTTCCTTAATCCACTTCTGCGCTTCCACAGGCGTCACTTTCCATCCGGTGGGGCATGGAGAAAGCACCTCCACGAATGAAAAGCCCTTGTTTTCAATCTGGTTTTTCAGCGCTTTTCGGATCGCCTTTTTCGCACGATTGATGGATTTGAAATCAACCAGCGCCGTTCTTTCCACGTAAATCGGCATTTCCAGCGTGCTGATAATTTCGCACATGCGAATGGGAAAACCCTCGTTTTGCGACGAGCGGCCCCGAGGGCTGGTCGTTGTTCTTTGCCCAACCATCGTTGTCGGCGCCATCTGACCGCCTGTCATACCGTAAATTGCATTATTGATAAAAATCACCGTCATATTTTCGCCGCGATTTGCAGCGTTAATAATTTCCAAACCACCGATAGCAGCCAAATCGCCGTCTCCCTGATAGGAAATCACAATACTTTCCGGATTCGCACGTTTCAATCCGGTGCCGACAGCGGGCGCTCGCCCGTGAGCTGCCTGGATATTTCCCGTGTCAAAATAGTAATAAGCAAAAACCGAACATCCGACCGGAGAAATGACAATTGTCCGATCCTCAATGCCGAAATCTTCTATCGCTTCGGCGAGAATTTTGTGTACATTCCCGTGGCCGCAACCGGGACAATAGTGTGTTGTCTCCAGATTGGCGCC
>NATN01000013.1 GCA_002085355.1 Candidatus Zhuqueibacterota bacterium 4484_87
AGGCAAGCTTCGTTCTCTCCAGAAATGCAGGCGTTGCTTGACTTATTGTTCTTGTGCCAATGTCCACGACGAGCATCATTTCATCTGTGTAACCAAGAATCTGACGCAACTCATTCACTTCTTTTTCGAGCTTCTGAATTTGCTCTTTGAAAAGTCGAAAATTTTCATGTGATTCCATTTTTTCTTCTCGCTGAATCAGTGAAAAACTGTCTTTTATAATTATTAATATGGATGACCAGTCAAAATTGAAGATAAGACGCTAATAGATTGTTTTTAAAAGGCTGACGCCTTAACTCCAATCCAATTTCGGAATTAAGCCGTAAGGCTTTTATTGTCTTTTATTGCTATTTTACTTAAAAATTTACAACTGAACATTCATATTATTAATACCTATCAAAGTAACTAAAGCAGCAAGAAAATTTAAAAAAAATATTTTGATGTTCAAACGGGGAACAACTTCTTTTTCATAACATAGCGCCGCGAAATGATTTTGCGGATTTCAGGCAAAGCCTCACGGGCAGCTTCTTCGCCCGCTTCGATGAACTGATCAACGCGATCAAATTCAAACCAGTGAAATTTTCCAACTCCCGGACGAATTACCACATCAGCAGCTTGCATTTGGTAGTAAGTGAGTTGGTCAGAAGTAATTTTGGATGTCCGGTTAATGATTTCAAGGATATTATCAAATTCTTTACCCTGCGTAAGTTCCTGGGAGACATCCACCGCTATTACAGAATCCGCTCCCATCATTTGCGCCGCCTGTACAGGCACCTTTTGCGTCACTGCACCGTCCAGCAGCAGCCTGCTATCTCTCTCCACTGGAGGCAAAAATCCGGGAATGGAACTGCTCGCCAGTACAGCCGATCGAATCGGGCCGTGCATCATGTAAACGTCCTGCCCGGAGATAATATCCGATGCCACCGCACAAAACGGGACTTTGCCGTCCTGGATAAAACCGTCTTCCAGCAGATACTCCAAAGCAGTCATAAACTTATCAGCCGGTATCAGATAGTTTCGACTGCGGGCAAGATTGATGACTATTGTCTCTTTGAGGTGAGTTATTAAATGGGCGAAAACACCGCTGTTTTGTTTCCCGAAAAAAGTTTTGCGCAGCCCAAGTTTCTCATAAGTTTCACTGGCCAAAAATTCTTTCACGCGATTTTCGATTGTCTGAGGGTCAGGCAATTGCGAGTACATGGCACCAATTAGCGAACCTGCACTGGTGCCACTAATTACATCAAAATGGATATTCTCCTGATGCAAAACTTTCAGCACGCCAATATGGGCAAAGCCCCGAGCGCCTCCGCCTCCGAGTGCCAATCCGATTTTTGGTCGAGAGATAAAATTCATTTACATTTCCAATCATTTAAAGGTGGGGCAACGATTCAGTGGTCTGATGTGTTAAATATAACTAAGTCAATTGATTTTGTCAAGTTTTATTCAGTAAATAAAATCGTTTTGGACGCCTTTTAATGATTAAAATTGGGATATACGTTGTTTGAAGTAAAATTGAAAATTAATACAGATTAGTGTACATCAGTGATTAATTTGCTGAAAAATCGCTACTTTGTTTTGCACAAAACAAAAAAATATTTATCTTGCGATTATGGGCGTTTTTGTTTAAATTTAAATTTATGGTCTCAAATGAAAAAAGAAGCGATAATCAAGAAACAAATCGTATTTTATTCGTATTAAAAATAAATCACATTATTTACTTTAACTGAGCTCAAGCAGACCGATGACTCTCACTTTTGTTGCAGCCATTGTGTATCTCACTATCGGAGTACTGCTTTTCCTGTTAGGGCTTCTCATCTACCGGGAAAATGCAGCGCAGCGCGTCAACCGCGTGACAGGCGTGCTGCTGTTTTTTGCGGCATTAGCGCCGATCATGGGGGCGTTCGGGCTCATTGTTTTTAAAATTTATCAATTAGAACAGCTTAATCTTGAATTTTTCCGTCGCCTTTTCCTGTTGTGGGAGTTATTCTTTCCCCAGTTACTTTATTTCTCACTCGTCTTTCCCACAGAGAGAAAAATTGTTCGCTCTTTTCCAAAAATTGTCTATTTTATCTATCTGCCGCACATTTTTCATTTTATCATCGTGCTGTTGTTCAAAAGTCCGGAATCCATCATTTCTCTCATCCAGCCGCCCGTAAGCGATTCCGTTTTCAATCTCATTCTCAAACCGCTATCGCTGTTTTTCAATTTTAGTCTCGGTTTGATCAGTTACTTTTATGAATTCCACCTGAATTTTTTCGCCGTGATCAATCTGATCTACGTGCTGTTAGCAGTATATTTCATGCACCAGAGTTTTCAAAATCTTCCCACACCGCGTATCAAAAAACAAGTGGGACTCGTCATCTGGGGCATCCGCTCAAGTGTCGGTTTGTACGTGATCGCTTTTATTTTACCGCGGCTGCTACCCATTCACACATCTGACAATGTTGTTTATCTCATTACGATTGTCGCCTTGCTCATTGGGACGATCTCCATCGCCTGGGCAATGATCAAATATCAGTTTCTGGATATTAGTTCCAGAATTACACGGGAATTCCTGTTTTCCATCTGCTTTGGTATCATCACGGCTGTTTTTTTGCTCGCTTTTTATCATCTCAAAAAATTGGTGCCAGATGTTTTGGGTTTCGACGTTCCGATTGTGGAAGTTGTCTTTATCATCTTTGCTGTGCTCGCTTTCCATCCCATGATCAATAACATTCAGCGTTTCCTCACCCAACTTTTCGGCAAAGACCGCACGGATTTCCGCACAATTCTTGAATCGTTGAGCCACGACATTTTAACTATCCCTGACGTCGTCACATTAAAACAAAAAATTACTTCTGTGCTCACCGAAAGTCTGATGCTGGAAAATGTCCATTTAATCATTGAAAATGGGAGCGGAGCATTTGAAATCGAATATCATGCTGAAAACAAAAGCATAAAGCACACTTTTCTCTTCAATTCCGAATTCATTACTCTTATGCGTCAATTGGAGCGGCCTGTCTCAATCGAAGAATTGATGACCCTGATTGACGATGCAGAGGAGAAAGAAATTCTCAATCGATTGAATTGCTACCTGCTCATTCCGCTTAATCACCGGAGTGAATTAAAAGGAATTTTATGTTTGGGCAATAAACTCACGCGGACATCTTTTTCTGCTGAGGACGCGTCATTATTGAATTTGCTATCAGGACAAATTGCCATTGCCCTGGAAAACATCGAACTGTACAAAGAAAAGATCGCCAAGCAGCGAATTGAAGAAGAAATTTCTCTGGCGCAGGAAATTCAACAAATGCTGCTGCCAAGCCATGTTCCGCAAGGGAAAAATTTCGAGATTTCTGCCATGAACATCCCATCCAAAGAGGTCGGTGGAGATTACTATGATTTCATTGAATTGGACGAGAGACGCATCGGCATTGCCATCGGCGACATTGCCGGCAAAGGGATTCCCGGCGCCCTGCTAATGTCAAATTTGCAGGCAGCGTTGCGCGCTTCAGCGTGGCAATATCAAAAACCGGAATTGGTGATAAATAAAATAAACAATCAATTGGCACATACAACCTCGGCGGAAAAATACGCAACATTCTTTTACGGTATTTTTGACACTCAAAAATTGACTTTTACTTTCAGCAATGCCGGACACAATTATCCCATCATCAAAACACAGGACGGCTCGCACTGTTTTCTCAGTGAAGGCGGTCTCGTCATTGGCGTGCAACCGAACTTCCCCTACCAATCTTCTCAAGTCAAACTTTCGCCAGGAGACACCATTGTTTTTTATACTGATGGCATTACAGAAGCGATCAATGTGGACGTGGAAGAATTTGGCGAGAGAAAATTAATCGATATCATTCTGCAAAATCCCTTTCACACTGCAGAAGAATTGCGCAATTTGATTTATGAAGAGATGGTTCGTTTCACGCGAGGCACGCCCCAATATGATGATTTGACGTTGATTGTGTTGCGTGTTTTGTAGCACGAATGCCACAGTTTACTGGCCTTTACACGGTAAAAACTCACAGCAGATATTTCACCATCAAAGCAGGTAAAATCTGCATTGCCATATTATCCCAGCCGTGCGGTGAAGCTGCTTCGATAACCGCACTGAGCAATCCGATCAGCAAAATTTTCAGAAGTATTATTGAATGGAAACTCATCCCCGTTGTCAACATCATTCCCAGCAAAATTGCAACGCTCGACACAAGGAAAACAGCCAATGAACCTTCCAGGCTTCTCGTTGTCCGAACCGTCCTCAGAGAAGGCACGCGATATGTGTGTGTCCCGAAACGCGTTCCCACAGGTTCGCCGATGGCATCGCCGAAGCCGGTAACCAGATAGCCAAAAATTGCAAAATTTTCCAAAAAAATATTCGTCGCCAATCCGCCGATGAGCGTTGAAAGATACGGCACAACAATGAAATATGAGCGATGCGGTTCGTCTTTTTCGCGAGCCAGCGCTTCAAAAAGGATGTTGCCGTCTCCCAAAATAACAGCCAGCAAAATAACTAACGACGTCATTCCGCCAAACAGACACACAATCGGCGTTCCCCAAACGAACTGAATGACTGCAACGCTGGCAAAAATGCAAAAATGGAAAATCTTTCGCGTGTAGCCGGTCTTCATGCCCAATTTCATTTTGAAGCGACCGGCGACATACAAGCACAACAATGCCCACAAAAATCCGGCAGGCCCGCCGAGGAGGATTGTCTTCGCAGAAGGGAAATTATCAATAAAAAAGCTGAAAATTCTGTCCATTTTTTCTCTGGTAAATTTTAGCAGGATGATTCATCAGATGTTTGTGAAGATAAGTTCAGTCACAATCCATTAAAAATCAATTGCGACACCCAAACGGCCTTTGCTGTGAAAAAGTCGAATCATTCCCGCAGATTTTTCTTCACTTATTTTGTCAAACTTTGCCACAAAATCAGCGACAAAATAACCAATGGCTGCGCCCAAAAATACATCAGACGCCCAATGTCGATTATGATAAATCCGTGAAGCTGAAACCAGCCCCCCGCTCGAGTACCACAACAATTTCCACCAAAAATTGTCAAGAGATTTCGCCATTGCTGCGGACACTGCCATGCTCACTGTCGCATGCCCGCTGGGAAGCGATTGATATGTATCTTCTATTTGGAAAGGCGAAAAAAACAGATGCCCATGTCCGGTATAAGGTCTGTGCCTGCCGATGGCCATTTTCAAAATCGAAGACAACAGAGCTGAGTAGAGAAATGATTCCGTGGCATTTAATCCCATTTTTCGAACAACAGGTTTGTTGAGCACCACACCAATCCCGTATATTCCCGCAGTTGCCAGCAATGTGTATTTATTACCATAAACTCTGTCCAGACAAAAAATGCGATCATTCCCCTGATTCTGATTTTTCAAAGCAATATTTTGCACGTTGTCGTCGATCAAGAATAGGATGCCGGTAGTTGCGGAAATGACGCCGAATTTTCCCCAGTCACTCTTTTGAAAACGGGCAGGAGCAGTGAAAAGCTTTCGTCCGATGTTGACAAAATGTTTCCCGTCATCGGAAAGATCACCGTTTTTTCCAGGGAGCAAATTTGCCTGCAAAATAAAAACGAAAATTAAAATGAATTGCAATTTTTTCAATAATATCCCTTATTAAAGTCACGATCAACTCTCTAATAAAGCCCCCTGCAGAATCCACAATCATGCGCAAGGTTCACTGATTAATAGCTAATCAAATAAAGCGTTCAAACTCTGTTTAGTGCAATGAATGTCAAAAAGCTTCCAAAAATTCCACTTCGTAATCCCAATCCCACTGATCAAAATAGAGATTTCCGCCGCGCCATTCCAATTCGCCACGCTGAAAATCTACTGTTTCAGAACGAAAATGAACTTTCGCCGGATACAATGGCTGTGAAAAATCGTCATTCACAATTAATCGATAGCCATCCATGCTGCCGAGAAAGAACCATTTTTCTTCTTCATCTACTGAATTCAGCAAACCAATATCTGCGTCCACTGGCAGCCAGCCATAAGGCTCAAAATAGATTTCACCCCAATCGTGCATACCATGACTGCCTGGTTTCGTTGTCCAACCGGATTGCCAGCGCGCCGGAATTCCGTTCATGCGGCAAAGCGTAATAAAAAAAATGGAGTGCATACCGCAATCGCAATGGTGGTTGCGATAGACGTAGTCGCTGATATTTGAAATCGTCGAATATTCCCGCGCTGACGCCCAGGGAATATTATCGTTGATGTAGCGAAAAATTCTCTGCGCAATGCGATAGGGATTTTCCTCATCGCCGACGATTTTCCGTGACAACTGTCGCAATTCATCGCTAAATACTATGTGCGGCGGTCTCTCCGACAAAAAAGGCTGCAACTCGCTTGTTCGCGGAGCTGCGACGACTTTTTCGGGATCGATGTGATTGTAAACCGCATGATTGGTGAACTCAAATACGATTCGAAATTCTGCTGATTTGCCCTTTTCTGCTTTTTGCTCGAAATAGATGGTGCGCTGCAATCGATCAGTGGGAGCAATGAGAAACTGTTCGGGGAATGCAGAAATTAATTTTATGTCTGTCTGTCGCGGCGGAATTTCTCTGGGAAAAGGCAGCCAACAGCGAATCACTTCCCCATCGGGCACGACATCCGGTTTGACTGTGACGCGATAAGTAATTTTCACGCGAACCGGATTCACAAATTTTTCCGCGGATTTTTTCGCGGTGCGAATAATTTTTCGTACATCCTCCAGACGGTTGTACGCGCTTGGTTTAGCTGGGCCTTCTTTTTTCAATTTAATTTGTTTTAGTTTTTTGTCAATGCGAAACAGGTTGGGCGCTGCGCGATTGAAATATTTTTTCTCACCATCAATAATTTTGAACTCGAGCGATTTCGCCTTCTCCCATTTTTCCAGATCGTTGAGTGAAACGTCCGGTATATATTTTTTGACATATTCGACAATATCCGCGCTCGTTTGTGTAAAATCTTTCCGGATACGATCCAAACGTTCAATTTCAAATTCCATGCGCAACCGCAGCAACGGATCCATTGCCGGATGAGCAGCGATTTCCTGTCTCATCATTTGTTGCGCTGTGCTGTATTCTCCCCGAGAGATTATTACCCGTAGCGAATCGGGAATTTGCCCATAAGCAAACTGAGTCAGAATAAAGAATGTAATCAGCAATACACTTTTAATTTTCAATTCTGCACCCTCCGCGAATTAAGTTATTGGTCTCTCATTTCTACAATATAATTGTTTGAATTCATTATTTCAAGCAAAATTGTGAAATTATTTTTTGCAATTTATGCGCGAGGCTATGTGAGGTTTCCACATTAAACATGTGACTCGCTCATTCTTCGATTGCCTGGGAACCAAACAACTTTTCAAAAAACTGAAAAAGCTGATAAAGCTTCGGAATAAAAAAAAATTACTAAATTGAAAATTTTTCCTTGACAAAGCCGGTTTTCTTTATTATATTTAAAACGTTTCTACGGTATATCTCGTTTTTGCTGTTTTGTCACCACATCCTATCTCATTTATTTTCTGTTCGTTATAATTATCTTGTTCTTTTTTCTCTTTTGATTTTTTTAACTTAAAATCGAAACGTTTCGATAGGGAGCAGATGACAATTACAATTAAAGACGTCGCCAGGAAAGCCGGCGTATCTGTTTCGACCGTTTCCTTGGTCATAAACAACAAGCCCGGTGTTACTGACGCGACAAGGCAAAAAATCCTAAAAACAATCGATGAGCTCAACTATCATCCACATCACTTCGCTCGCGGTCTGGCTTCTAAGCGGAAAGGCAACATCGGTTTCATCCTGACGACTTATCACTTTTCTCGCGCTGAACCATTTTACACACGAATATTTTTGGGCTCTGAATTAGAAGCCAGAAACCACAATTACTACATTTTATTGACAACCGTAGAAAGTAAATTTTCCCGTAAAGATATTCCCCGTTTTCTGCTTGAGAAAAATATTGACGGAGTTATTTTGGCAGGGAAAATACCTGCCGGATTAATTGATTACTTGAATCGTTTCGATCTTCCTGTAATCTACATCGACTATGTCCCGCCAAAAGGAAAATCGCTGGCAATCTTAATGGACAATGTCGATGGCGCAATCCAGGCAGTGACTCATTTGAACGAAAAAGGCCATAAAAAAATCGCTTTTATTGGAGGGGACATTTCGCATCCGAGTATTGGCGCGCGGCTGGAGGGATACAAAAGCGCACTCAAAAAGAATCGGATTCCCGTTTCAGAAAATCTCATTTTTACCAGCGCTTCGGATACAACAACCCAATCCGGCTATGAAATGACATGCCACCTGCTTGAGCAAAAGACCCCTTTCACGGCGATTTTTGCTGCGAACGACGCTATGGCATTCGGGTGCATGAAATGTCTGCGCGAAAAACACATACGCATCCCGGATCAGGTAGCGCTGGTCGGGTTTGACGATGTGGAAATCGCTTCGCAAATGGAACCGAAATTGACTACAGTAAGAGTCAATAAAGAAGACATGGGCGCTCTTGCTGTGAAAACAATGGTTGATATTATCCATTCCGAAAGAATGCTTCAGGGTAAGTTTCTCGTTCCTGTTGAGCTTGTAGTCAGGGAATCAACTTGATTTGCTTTTTGCTTTCTTTGAGACAATTTTCACCTTCACCCTATTGTTTCTCTTTCGACAGACGAAAAATAGGTTGACTCAAAAAGTAAAAAATCAGAAAGCCACAAAATCATCGAGACTTACAATGGGCATTGAAAGATTGATTTTTCAACAGAAACAGTTCCTCACAAATTTTGAAAAGACAATTTAGAAAGGAGGTGATACCGTTTTCTGGTTCGCTTTTAAATTAACTAAAATTTGTAACAAAAAAGTGAAAGAGGAGGATTTATGAAAGTATTGCTTCGAATCAGCGTGGCTTTTCTTTTTGTATTTTGCCTGTCAAGTATTGCATTCTCACAAAATACGAATCTCCTTCCCAACGGCGATTTGGAAATTGCAAAGCCAAATTTCTGGGAAAAATTGAACGAAGGCGACGGCAGCAGCGTGCTGACCTGGGACATGGCCACAGGCCACAACGGCGGACGTTCGCTCAAAGTTATGAAATCCGCCGCCAGCACCAATGTGGTCGGATGGAAAAGCGTCAATAATGCCCGCTTGTACTGGAACAATGCAAAAGCAGACCGCCTCTACAATTTGAGTTTCTGGGCGAAAACAGACGGCGTGAACACCAATCCTGCCAGCGATGACGACAAAATCGGTGTCTTGTTCCAATTTTTTGATGGCGCGACTGTAGTTGCTGAGCAATTTGTTGCCATTGATCAAACCAACGCATCGACGGATTGGACAGAATACACTGAAGGTTTGTATATTCCTGCGGGCAATGATCCTGACGGCATGTACATGACTCTGTTCATGGGCAAAAATGCTACCGGAACAGTCTGGTTTGACGATGTCGGTTGTGGCAGTGATCCCTGGTCCATGTGGCCTTTCAATGGCAATATGGAAACTCCATACGGCTGGATGGAATGGCATGCCGGGAATCAGGGATTTTCCAATACCGTGCAGGATTCCGTTTACAGCGGAGAATGGTCTGTGCTGTTGCACGAATGGGATGATAATGACGACGAGATGGTATTTTACTCCGAACCGGTTGCTGCAAAACCAAATACATGGTATCGAATCAGCGTAATGGCAAAATGGGACAGTGTCAATACAGATGATAGCTACTTACCGACAAATATAACTCCAGATCGTGACAACAATCGTCTGGGGATGTGCTTTTTCTATCATAAGGCTCCCATCGGTGAAGGCTGGAATCTGACCGGCGGAGATCAATTCTATTATTTTGATCAACGCACTGAAAAATCCGACGGCTGGGTAGAATACAGCGTGATTTCCAAATCACCCGAAGATGCAGCAGGTGTCTCTGTCCGCGCACGCTTCACCTCCTACCCTGTTGGAAAAGTCTGGTACGATGATTTCAAAGTCGAAGAATTGCAATTGGACGATGAAATGCTGCCCAATGGCGATCTGGAAATTGCGACGCCCAACTACTGGAATAAATTGAACGAAGGCGACGGCAGCAGCGTGCTGACCTGGGACATGACTACAGGCCACAACGGCGGACGTTCGCTCAAAGTTACAAAATCCGCCGCCAGCACCAATGTGGTCGGATGGAAAAGCGTTAATAATGCCCGGTTGTACTGGAACAATGCCAAAGCAGACCGCCTCTACAATTTGAGCTTCTGGGCGAAAACAGACGGCGTGAACACTAATCCTGCCAGCGATGATGACAAAATCGGTGTCTTGTTCCAATTTTTCGATGGCGCAACTGTGGTTGCCGAGCAATTTGTCGCCATTGATCAAACCAACGCATCAACAGACTGGACAGAATACACTGAAGGTTTGTATATTCCTGCGGGCAATGATCCTGACGGCATGTATATGACTTTGTTCATGGGCAAAAATGCCACGGGAACAGTCTGGTTTGACGATGTCGGTTGTGGCAGTGATCCCTGGTCCATGTGGCCTTTCAATGGCAATATGGAAACTCCTTACGGCTGGATGGAATGGCACGCCGGGAATCAGGGATTTTCCAATACCGTGCAGGATTCCGTTTACAGCGGAGAATGGTCTGTGCTGTTGCACGAATGGGATGACAATGATGATGAAATGGTCTTCTATTCCGAACCTGTTGCCGCTGAGCCCAACACCTGGTACAAAATTAGTGTGATGGCAAAATGCGACAGCATTAACACTGGTGACAGTTATTTGCCTTCGAACATCGTACCTGATCGCGACAACAATCGTCTGGGGATGTGCTTTTTCTATCATAAGGCTCCCATTGGCGAGGGCTGGAATCTGACCGGAGGAGATCAATTCTACTATTTTGATCAACGCACTGAAAAGTCCGACGGCTGGGTAGAATACAGTGTGATTTCCAAATCACCGGAAGATGCGGCAGGCGTCTCTGTCCGCGCACGTTTTACCTCCTACCCGGTCGGGAAAGTGTGGTACGATGACTTTTCCGTCAAGAAAGTGACCATGGTAGAAGTGCCTTCCGGCGTAAATGATCCCAGCAACTACGCGCGATTTGAATTACCAAAAGAATTTGTGCTCAAACAAAATTACCCCAATCCATTCAATCCGACAACGACAATTGCTTACAATGTTCCCAAGAACAGTGAAATTCAGATTGAAATTTACAATCTGATGGGACAGAAAGTAAAAACGTTGTTCAGTGGTTTCAACACCGCAGGATCGCACAAGATTGAATGGGATGGCACCAACGATTTAGGTAAACCATTGACCAGCGGCGTGTATCTGATCACCCTGCGCAGTGGCAATTTTGTGACAGCCAAACGAATGACTTTGCTTAAATAATGTAGATTTTGCAGAGCGCTGGATTTTGAGTCCAGTGCTCTGCTAATAATTCCCTTCTCATTTGCGAACTTAGAGAAAGGAAACAATAATGAGAAAGAATTGCATCATTAACTTGTTGTTGACCCTGCTCTTCATTGCCTTTTGTTCCCAAGCTTTTTCAGGGACAACCGGTAAATTGGCAGGCAGAGTTGTGGACAAAGAAAGCGGAGAAGGATTGCCCGGCGTCAACATCATCGTCGAAGGGACGTCTCTCGGCGCAGCGACTGACTTGCAAGGCAATTATATCATTTTGCGAATCCCTCCGGGAATCTATACAGTACGCGCTGAAATGATCGGTTACAAAAGCATGCGCTACGAGAATGTAAAAATTTCCATTGATAAAACCACGCGCATTGACTTTCAGTTAGAAACCACAGTACTGGAAATGGGCGAAGAGGTAACTATTGTTGCTAAACGTCCTCTGGTGCAAATGGATTTGACATCATCAGAAGCAACAGTTGGGTCCGAAACTATCGCTAATTTGCCGGTTGATCATTTTGACGACATTGTAAATTTACAGGCAGGTGTTGTCGAAGGTCATTTTCGCGGCGGCAGACGCGGCGAAGTTATGTACATGATCAACGGCATTCCGGTGAATGATGTCTATTCCGGTTCTTACGCTTTTCAGGTGGAAAACAACGCTATTGCCGAATTGGAAGTCATCAGCGGCACTTTTAATGCAGAGTATGGGCAGGCAATGTCCGGAGTTGTAAATATTGTCACCAAAGAAGGCGGCGAAAATTTCAGCGGAGAACTTTCCGCCTATTTCGGCGATTATGTTAGCAGTCACAAGGACATTTTTTGGAATATTGACGGTATCAATCCGACTTACAATTTAGAAGCGAGTTTAAGTGGGCCTCTCCCGCTTTTGGGGAAAAAATTCAGTTTTTACACCAATGGCAGATTTTTTGATAAAGAAGGCTACCTTTATGGGAAAGATGTTTTTGAGCCCAGCGATCAGTCCAACTTTTCAGCATCAGACATGAGCAAATGGATTATCATGTCACACGGCAAAACTTATCCTTTTTCCAAAGAGACGGCAAAAGAACTCATCGACAAAGCCGTTCCGGTGGCAATGGCGCCGACTAAACGGATCACTTCCATGTTCAAGTTAACATACAAACTTACTGACATGGATAAATTGAATTATGAAATTCTTTTTCAGGATTTATACAATAAAAACTATGTTCACCGATTTCGTTTGAACCCCAATGGCACATATAAGCGCTACACACGCGGCTACAACAACAGCCTTGTTTGGACGCACGTATTCAATGACAGAACCTTTTTCTCTTTGAAATTAAATAATTTCACTACAAAATACAAGCAATACATTTATGAAGACCCCAACGATCCGCGTTACGTCCCGGAGCGAAGGCTGCAAGATTCTGGGGCGAATGCTTTTGCCAGCGGCGGCATGGAGATGTGGAATTTCCAGCGCAGTACCACTACTTCTTTGGCTAAATGGGATTTGACCAGTCAAATTACCAACACTCACCAGATCAAATTTGGACTCGAAGCTAAAAGGCACAAACTCTGGCTGCACGAATTTGAAGTTGTGCCGGAAGGAAGCAATCCGATTCCACCGGCGAGTTCGTTCAACAATAATCAGTACACTCACTATCCGATTGAAGCTTCCGCCTATTTGCAGGATAAAATGGAATTTGACTACCTGATAGTAAATGCCGGAATGCGTTTCGACTATTTCGACCCGGACGCTGAAGTTCCGACAGACTATGTCAACCCAACGACTTCTCCCCGAAAAAAAGCGAAAGCGACTTACCAGTTCAGCCCAAGGTTTGGTTTGGCGTATCCCATCACCAGCAATGGCGTAATTCATATTTCTTACGGACATTTCTTTCAAACTCCGAATCTGGACTATCTGTATGTAAACCCGGAATTTGAACTTTACTATTTGCAAAGTGTCGTCTCTCCCCCACCAAACAGTACACTGAATGTTTTGGGCAATGCTTCGCTGAAACCGCAAAAAACAGTCATTTACGAAATTGGTTTGCAACAACAGTTATCCGATGATTTTGCTCTGGACGTGATCACTTTCAGAAAAGATATCCGCAATCTCCTGAGCACCGAAGTATTACAGCTTTACACAGGCGGATATTATTCCCGCTACATCAACAGGGATTACGCCAACGTCAAGGGCGTCACCATTTCTCTGGAAAAGCGGCAGACACAGGGAATTTTGGGCGTCGGCGGCACAATCGATTACACTTTTCAAATCGCCAAAGGAAACGCCAGCGATCCCAATGATGCTTTTTTGAATACGCAGTCTGGCAGGGAAACTTTGAAACAAATGCGTCCCCTAGACTGGGATCGACGGCATCAGATCAATGCTACTTTGTCATTCGGAAAATCAGAAAGTTACAATTTTAGTATCATCGGACGTTTCGCCACAGGATTTCCTTACACATCTGTGTATGGTTCCGGGGCTTACATTGAGAACAATGCCAGGAAGCCGTATGTTTTTCGCTTTGACCTCTATTATTATAAAAATTTCCAGTTTTCAGGTCTGAAGTACACTGCTTTTGTGCGAATTTTTAATTTATTGGATCGACTAAATGAAAATGAAGTTTTCTCCGATACAGGACGCGCAGGTTATTCGCTGACTCCATTTCATCAAAGCTATCTTCATCCGAGGGGAATCAATGAGTTGGTGGATTATTTTGTACGCCCGGATTTTTATTCGGAGCCTCGTGAAATACAAATTGGATTGTCTGTTGAGTTTTGAGTTTAGTTAGATTTGTTCATTTTTCATCAATAGGATTTAACTAAAGAGGAAGTCCTATGAAAAGGAAAATCGTTTTTGTCATATTTTATTTGCTGTTTACAATTCCCAATTTTTTGTTCAGTCAGGCTATTCAACAGCGCGAGCCTGATCCTCACACCGGTGATTTGAGCATGTTGCGCATCGGCATCATGGACGGGAACCGCATCGCTACGCGTTTCAAAAACTGGGGTGAAATTGCAGAACATCCATATTCGCCTTCCTGCGAATGGCCTCAGGGAACGGGACATGAGTATCAGGACGGCGTAGCGCTCATCGTCAGCGTTGCTGCTCGGGATCGCAGCGGCAAGGTCATCCACCCGATGGAGACGCAATACCGCGAATTTGTGGATGTAAATCCTGAAAATACCAGCGAACTTTGGGGCTGGGCGCCATTGCCCGGCTATTTCAGCGAAGGGGCTGACTCCCCTGCCATGAGCGACGATCCTTCAACCTGGCCCTTACGCTGGCCCGACAAACCACCCTCTTGGGACGGTTATTGGAACGGCTGGTTCGGAAAAGGAAAAACGCAAGCCGCCCTGGAAACATATTTTGTCTTCGATGATGATCTGGATGAAGAATGGGATTTTTATCCCGACCCTGACGACACGACGCGCCGCGGTGCAGGGATAGAAGTAGCCGCGCGTTATTTTCAATGGAGCGAAGTGCTTGCCCGGGACGCGATTTTTGCTTTGTATTTCATTACCAACGAGGGCAAGACAGACTACGACAGCGTTTATTATGCATTTTATACTGACTGGGGACTGGGAGATTTGCCCGGCGAAGATATGGATAACATGGACGACGCTGGCTCCTATAATTTGGAACTTGACATCGCTTATGCATGGGATTATGATAATACGGGCTTCCGCGGATGGGAAGTCGGATACGGTGGTTTTGCTTTTCTGGAAAGCCCCGGGATTACTTACGACGACCGGGATAATGACTCAGATGGTTTACTCAACGAATCCCGCATCAATGAACCAGGCCAATGGCTGGATCAATATCCGTACGGCATCCTCGATGTGGATGCATTCAGGAAACACTATGGCAGAGATCCTGCCCCTCACTGGCAAGGGGACGAGGATGGCGACTGGCGTCCTTACTCTGACCTGAACGAAAACGGCAAATGGGACGTAGGCGAGCCGCTCAATGATGACGTGGGAATGGATGGATTAGGTCCTTATGATTCAGGGTACGTAGGCCCGGACGAAGGCGAAGGAGATGGCATTCCAACACTCGGCGTCGGCAATTTGCCAGGAGAACCGAATTTCGGCAAAACAGACAAGGATGAATCAGATCAAATCGGTTTGACCGGATTTGAAATTTTCAATGTTCACTATTACGAGCTGACGAACGATGAGCAGGATTGGGGCGTTTTCAGTAAATCACGTAATCCTTATGAAAATCCTCCGGATCCTTTGGTCGGCGGCAATCTAGGAATGTTTTTTTCGTCAGGGCCTTTTCGACTGAAAGCGGGGCAGACGGAAAACTATTCCATGGCATTGCTCTTCGCTGATGACCTGGAGACTCTGGCAAGGCGCAAAAATACTGTTCAGTCCATTTATGATAACGACTATCGCTTTGCCGTCCCGCCGGATAAACCGACACTCACTGCAACTGCGGCTGACGGGAAAGTCATCTTGCGCTGGGACGATACCGCGGAAAAATCATGGGATCCATTCCTGCAAGAATATGATTTTGAAGGTTACATAATTTTGCGTTCAACGGAACCAAATTTCAGGGAGAATCTCGTCATTACCAACTCTTATGGCGATGAGTATTATTATTTGCCTCTGCAACAGGAAGGAATTCTCGCCCAATTTGACTTGATTAATGAATTTAAAGGATTGCATCCGGTTGCTGAAGAAGGTATCAAATTTAATTTAGGGAACAATACCGGATTGCGACATATTTATATCGACACAACAGTTCAAAATGGACAGACATATTTTTACTCAGTCCTTTCCTATGATCATGGCAAGATAGACACAACAGAAGCAGGTTTTGAAGGCATTGAGCCAATGACTTGTTCCAATCGAATTGAGACAGACATTGCAGGCAATCTTGTGCCTGACATCAACTGCGCAATTGTTACGCCGAATCCGTACGCTGCAGGTTATCAGCAGCCCTCGCTGAATACAGATATTTATCAAAATGGAATTTATAAAGAAGGGCCTGGCACAGGGAATATTGAAATCCATTTCGTGGAAGATGATTCTGTCAAAGATGGGCACACCTATGAAATTTGTTTCAAAGACACTGCAAAATTTCATAATAAAGGCGCGATCTGGGTGACAATAAAGGATTCATCCAGCGGCAAAATCGTCATGCCGGAACAGATAATCAATCCGCAATTTGAGACACCCATTTTCAATGGTCTCGTTGTTGATATTTACAATGATCCTCAGGTCAAAGTGGATTATCAACGAAGCGGCTGGAAGATCGGCAACACTACATACAAGACAATCATCGATTTCGATCCGGCTTTCTCCAGTGAATTCAATCCGGTTTTGAACATTAGTATCCCCTACCCGGCTGATTTTGAAATTACTTTTGCCGACGATTACATCGACACATCAGATGCCGGGTTGGGTACGTTCAAAGCTACTCCTGTGAAATTTTCAGTGTGGAATGTCACAGAAAATACTCCGGCAAAATTTTTCTTTCGTGACATAGTGGAAGACGGAACCCTCACACCGGACACATCGGAATCCATCCTGATTTTTGTGGACAATCCCGACATAAAATATTTCAAAAGAAACGTAACATGGCGCGTGAGCTTTTTGACCGACTCCACAGAAGAACAAATTCCGCCCCAGCCAGGCGATGTTTATCAAATTATCACTAACAAGCCATTCCGTACAGGTGACATCTTTCGTTTCTCTGTCAACGGAGTTAAATTTGAAGAAAACGTTGCCAAATCTGCGCTGGATGATATTTATGTGGTACCAAATCCGTACGTTGCAGCAGCGACCTGGGAACGGGCAAATCCGTTCCTGAAAGGACGCGGCGAAAGAAGAATCTGGTTCTGCAATTTGCCACAGAAGTGCACTATTCGTATTTATACTGTGCGCGGCTATCTTGTTGATACAATTGAATACGACGGCACCTATTACCACAGCCCGGAATTTGATCCGGGAAAACCAAAATCAGGCACGCCGGTCGGCGCAGTGCCCTGGAATCTTGTCTCCAAAGACGGAATGGACATCGCTTATGGCGTTTATATTTACCATGTTGACGCACCGGGAATCGGTACGCACATTGGTAAATTTGCCGTAATCAAATAACTTTTTATGCAAAGGATAAATTGAATTGATGAAAATATTCAGAAGAAAAAAATTATCAACAATAAATTCGATTTGCTTTTTTGCCATAATTTTGATTTTTGCAAACATCGGACGTGCCCAGCAAATCGACATCGACCGCATCGAGCAGATGCCGAATTTTCCAACGCCGTACCAAATGCGCGATTGGAAAAAAGTGGCAATTGGCTACGATAGTCTTGTTTTTGACTTACAGGCTTCAGGGCAATATTTACCAGTGATACAAATTAATCAATCGACAATAAACTATCCTGAGCATGAAAGTTTTATTCTTCATTCCTACGTAGGAA
>NATN01000138.1 GCA_002085355.1 Candidatus Zhuqueibacterota bacterium 4484_87
ATGAGATTTTACTAGTCCTAGATGCCACTACAGGGCAAAATGCCATTGCCCAGACCAAGATGTTTAATGAGGCCTTAGGGGTGAAGGTGATAAAGCATCAGTATGGTGCAGACCCCGCGGCGGTCGTCTATGATGCGGTGAAATACGCTCAAAATGCGTCAAATCAAATCGCAACCTGAAAGGCGTCACCAAAGACCCGGACTGATGCACATGACTACCGAGCACCTGGCGCAAAGCCGCTTGCAATAAATGCGTCGCTGTGTGATTGCGCGCTGTGCTCATGCGCTGATCTCTTTTCACTCTGGCGCGCACAGTCGGATTTTTCACGGAATTCGGAAAATCACCTTTGGCAATGTGGACAATTTTTTCTCCTTGTTTCACGGTATTTTCTACAGAGAGAACAAAACCATCGCCCTGAATTTCACCAACATCTCCGACCTGACCGCCTGACTCGGCATAAAATGGGGTTTTATCCAGAACCAGATAAACATGTTCCATTTCTTTTTTGAACAAACGAATGGTAGCATCACTTTCCAGAGCATCGTAACCGACAAATTCGGAATCTTTGCCATCGCTCACTTTCGTCCATTCGTCCCAGTTCACGTCCAAACCGTAGTCCCACTTGCCGGCCTTGCGGGCGCGCTCGCGTTGAAGTTCCATTTCCCGCTCAAAACCCGCCTCGTCGATGGTCATATTTTTTTCCTCTGCCATCAGCCGGGTCAAATCCATGGGAAAACCATAGGTATCATACAACCGAAAAGCATCTTCTCCGGAAATTTGATTCACGCCTTTTGCTTTGTATTCGGCAACTAATTTTTCAAACAAATCAATACCGCGATCCAGCGTATGTCCAAAAGATTCTTCCTCGGACTTGATGACCATGGAAATATACTGATGTTTTTCCTTTATTTCAGGGAAAGCATCACCCATAATTTCCACGATAGTCGGGACTAATTTATAAATCACAGGCTCGTGCAACTCGAGAGTTCTGGCGTAACGAGCTGCGCGTCGCAAAATTCTCCTTAAAACATAGCCGCGTCCTTCGTTGGAAGGGAGAGCGCCGTCAGCAATGGCAAAAGTCAGTGCACGAACATGATCGGCAATAACGCGATGCGCCATGCCCTCGTTTCCGTCGTGATAGGCTTTACCCGAAAGTTCTGAAATTTTGGCAAGGATGGGGGTGAATAAATCCGTATCGTAATTTGAGCCTACATTCTGCATTACCGCTACGATTCTCTCGAACCCCATTCCCGTATCCACATGTTTGGAGGGCAGTTCAATTAATGAACCGTCATTTTCCCGGTTGTATTGAATAAAAACCAGATTCCACAACTCGATGTAACGGGCACAGCCGCCGTTTACAGCACAAACATGACCTTCGACGTGCTTTTTATCGCACGCATCAGGACCCAGATCGATATGTATTTCCGAACAAGGCCCACAGGGACCGACTTCGCCCATTTCCCAGAAATTATCTTTTTCGTCAAATCTGGAAATATGTGAAGGGTCAATATCTGTTACCTGTTTCCAGAGCTCATACGCTTCGTCATCCTCGCGAAAAACGGTCGCATAGAGCTTATCTTTGGGTAATTTCCAGACATCTGTCAGCAGCTCCCACGCCCAGGCAATGGCTTCTTTTTTGTAATAATCGCCAAAAGACCAGTTACCCAGCATCTCGAAAAAAGTATGATGGTAAGTATCCTTTCCCACTTCTTCCAGATCATTGTGCTTCCCGCTGACGCGAATGCATTTCTGGGTGTTGGCAGCGCGCGTGTAGTCGCGTTTTTCGATGCCCAGAAAAATATTTTTAAACTGATTCATGCCGGCATTGGTAAAAAGCAACGTCGGGTCGTCAAAGGGGACGACTGACGAGCTCGGCACGAATTTATGATCATATTTTTTAAAAAAATCGATGAACGATTGTCTGATTTCTTTCGATGTCATTACTTCACCTTCTTACCTGTTTACGTTTCAGCTATTTCCTCATCCAATTCCTGCCAGTGTTCCAGCACATGGGAAATAATATCCCAGCTAAAACCTCTGCGCGCTAAAAGATCACTAACTTTTTTTTTCGCCTTTGCTTCTTCAATTTTTGTAAGTTGGCGCTTCTTTTTCTTTGCAATTTTTTGCGCTACTTCATACTCATTATTTTCCCGATAAATTTCATCAATTGTTTTTTCAACTATTTCTTCAGCAATGCCTTTTTGTTTGAGCTCTCTCTTGAGCAAGAAACTTCCCATTGGCTTTGTCATCATTTTTGTGCGGGCAAATAGCCGGGAAAATTTTTCATCATCAATCAAGCCCAATCGCAACAGATCGGTTACCACCAGTTCAACAATCATTTCCTCGTAGCCCGCATCCAACAGCCGATTGCGCATTTCGTGCTCGCTGCGATCCCGATGGGATAATATTTTTATGGCGCGGTCAAACGCCTTTTTCTTTTCTTCGGCGAAAATAATTTTTTTAATTTGCCCGTCATCTAATACATCCCCCTTTTTTAAACCAAATTTAAAGACCACATCCTGGTGCAAACCAAAGCCGAATTCGCCGTCCAAAAAGATTGAACAGCGATTCTTCCGTTTTTTCTGCACAACGATTTGAGTGATAGTTCTTTCTTTGCTTTCAGGCATTGTTCATTTCACACAACTTTTTCGGACAATTGAAATTACTTTTTCTCTTCTTCCTGCTGAGGCGCTTCAACTTCTTCCGCAGGAATAATGCCCAACGCCTTTCTGACTTTCAACTCGATATCCTGAAAAATGTCTGGATTTTCCTGCAGAAATCGTTTCACATTTTCTCTGCCCTGACCCAGTCGCTCGTTGCCGTAGGAATACCAGGTGCCGCTTTTTTCAATAATATCGTGCTGCACCGCCACATCGATGACATCACCTTCTTTGGAAATCCCGGTGCCGTACATGATATCAAACTCTGCATCGCGGAACGGCGGCGCAACTTTATTTTTGACGACTTTTGCGCGCGTGCGATTGCCAATCACATTTTCTCTGTCTTTAATGGCTGCGATACGACGAATGTCAACCCGAACTGATGCGTAAAACTTTAATGCCCTGCCGCCGGTGGTTGTTTCCGGGTTTCCGAACATGACGCCGATTTTCTCGCGAATTTGATTGATGAAAATGACACAGGTGTTGGATTTACTAATCGCGCCGGACAATTTTCTCATCGCCTGAGACATCAGCCGCGCCTGCAATCCCATCTGCGCATCGCCCATTTCGCCTTCAATTTCCGCGCGGGGAACCAAAGCCGCGACAGAATCGACAACAACGACATCCAATGCGCCGCTGCGTACCAGCGTCTCGGTAATTTCCAGCGCCTGTTCTCCGGTATCGGGCTGAGAAATGAGCAAATTATCAGTGTCTACGCCCAGGTTTTTCGCATAATGAGCATCAAGCGCATGTTCCGCATCGATAAAAGCAGCCATACCGCCTGTTTTCTGCGCTTCTGCGATCACGTGCAGGGCTAATGTGGTTTTTCCTGATGATTCGGGGCCAAAAATCTCAACTATTCTGCCGCGCGGCAATCCACCAATTCCCAGGGCAGCATCTAGAGATATGGATCCAGTTGAAATTGTCTCGATTTTATCAAAAGCTCGATGACCGCCGAGTCGCATTACAGAGCCTTTCCCGAATTGCTTGTCTATTTGAGAAATTGCAAGATCTAAAGCTCGCTTTTTTTCTGACAAATCATCTGCCATAATTTTTCTCCAATAAATTTATTTTTAATTTTTTCCACCTCCATGACATGGCAGTGGAAAGTTTTTTGTTTTGTTTGATTATTAAATCAATTCCACAGCACTAATGCATCAGTTGAAACAGCTACCCGAGCTTAATTTCTTTCAAAATCGTGTAAATTGGACCGTCTCCGGTCAGTTGACTTTTGATCAAAAATATTGATCGGGCAATAAATGATCCGGCGGAAAAATCTTTGTTCTCCTGCATGTGATTTCTGACCAAATCGATGCTGCGGCTGTCTTTCACTCTGCCAATGGTCAAATGAGCGGAGTATTTTCGCTTTTCTTTTTCAAAACCCAAGACCGCCACTTGCTTGTCAATTTCCGATGCCAGTTCCCGAAGCTTTTCCGCGCCGTCGTCCACAGCGATCCAGAGCACTCGCGCCCGAACAAAATTAGGAAATGCACCAACACCTTTGACCTGAATCTTAAACGGCTCTTTTCCCTGAACTGCAATTTTCAACTTCTCTGCAATTTCATCAATCAATGATTCCTCGGTCTCGCCCAAAAACTTAAGCGTCAAGTGCATATTTTTCGGCTTGACCCAAGTGACCTTACCTCCTGATTTTCTAAGTTCATCCTGAAACGCTGCAATCTTTTCCCGTATCTCTGCGGGAATTTCCACAGCGATAAAAAGGCGAATTATAGCCATTTTTTGGTCTCAAAATCAAGTTATCGATTAATGAAAATAGTAAGTTAAAATATAAGACAATCCGCTAAAATTAGCAAGCAAATTTTTGTCCAAGTAAATATTTTGCAGAAAGATGTCGTCCGTTAACTAATTATGGCGAACTTGACAACGAGAATCATTTGGGTCATTCAACAGCTTGTTTACAATTGAAAAAATCTGAAAAAGCCCGCTAAAAAATTTATTTATTCAAATACTGATACAGCACACCAATCACAGAAGTAACAAGTCGCTGCAGCGCAACGGAAACCTCAATTGGATAGAGTTCCTTTTTCTTTACCAGCTTCTTCCCGTCAAATAAAAAAATATGCGCCTCTCGGTTTTCATTTCGGCTAAAATTTACAAAAAGCGTCAAATCAGCACCTGTATTTTGGGCTATCTTTGCAGAAAATTGCTTAACGTCTGTCGCATCGTTCAAAATTTTTTTCTCATCTCTGCTAAATTGCATTCCGAAAAAATCTCTTGCCTGTAAAAGATCAGAAAACACAAAGCCCTGAATATTGTTTTGGTCAGCTATTGAATTTTTCAATAAATCAGAAATAATAATTCCCTCGGTACCTGATTCAACGACAGCGAGCCGCAAATTTTTCTGCTGCAATTTATCAACGACAATTTTCTCCAGTGTCTCATCATCATAGCCCCAGATAAATTGCCCGGCTTTTTCTTCGATTACTCGCTCCACAGCAATAATCTTCTTTTCACATTGCGAGATGTCCGCTCCTGTTGCAGTGAGTCGAATGTCCACTCTGCCCATCTGCGGCAAAAATGCAATCTTGCACGTCTTTTCCAGTTCCTCAACATCGCCAAGCCTGGCAAACAATGTCGATTCCGGAATGCCGATGGTGTGAATTACTCGTTTCAAAATCACCGTTGTCTGCTTTTCTTTCAGCATGGGAACGATGGAATCTGTAACGATCTGTTCCATTTCCACCGGAACGCCCGGCAGAACGAAAAATAGTTTTTTCCCTTTTTCAAATAACAGTCCCGGCGCCGTACCGATCTCATTTTCGACAATTTTGGCTTTATCGGGGACATAGGCCTGCTGCTCATTGCAGCGTGACATGGGCAAATTTCTCTGCCGAAATCGCTCACGCAGTTTGTTCAAAATTTCTGCATTAAAAACCAATTTGGCATCAAAGTAGCGGACGAAAACATTTTTCGTAATATCGTCATGAGTTGGACCCAGGCCTCCGGTAGAAATGATTACATCTGCTCGTTTTTCCGCCTGCTCAAGACTCTGAAAAATCTCGTTTTCATCATCGCCGATTGTCGTGATCCAGCGAACTTCCACGCCGACTTCTGACAGTTTTTGCGCGATGAAAGATGCATTTGTGTTAACCGTTTCCCCACCAAGAAGCTCGTTACCGATTGAAATAATTTCCGCTATCATTTTCGCCACATCTCTTTCGTAACAATCACAAATTATTTCTAAATTAGATTTCTGTCCATATTTTATGATTCAGACTTGTTTCGATGTCAATTCAAAAACAGCATTGCAATTCTCAAAATAACATTCGCAATGACACCGGCAACAACATCGTCCATCATTATTCCCCAACCGGCGGGTAATTTCTCGAACTTATTCACGGGAAAGGGTTTCACAATATCAAAAATTCTGAACAAAACCAACGCAGCTAATACCCAGGGAAAATCTTTACTGATACCGAACAATGCAAACAACACACCGGCGACTTCATCGAGCACTATAATTCCCGGATCATGCGCATTTTTATCGCCAGACTTATCCTGAAATTCTTTCTCTGTAATCGATGACAAGCTCACGCCAACAAGAGTCAGTGCAAATAACGCCAGCAACCAAAGCATCCCGCCTGTCGGCAAAAAATACCAATAAATTATTGTGGCAGCAATAGCTCCCATTGTTCCGGGCGCCAACGGAGAATAGCCAATACCGAAAAAAGTAGATAAAATCCGCGCAATTAGGGATTTCATTGAATTTGCTCCTTAATTATTTCTTTGAACTCACTTGATATACCAGTTTTATTTTTTATCAGGAAACGACCTTTTGCCAAAATAAGAGATCAATTTTCAACACTCAATGTCAATCCCGCGAATCAAGATTTTGACTTGGAAGGTACAATTAGATGATAACACGCTTTCAGGAAAGAAGTCAGGTGGGCTTTATTGTGAAAAAAATATTTGATACCGGTGTAAACAGTCAAAAGAACAACAATGACCATCAATTTATCGATAAATTGAACATTTTTCAAATATTCGATAAATGCGAAAGTTGTCCCCTTTTCTTTCGCAAATTCTTCAATCAGCAAAAAGGCAAAAACCACGTACACCGATCCCATTTGAAAAAATGTTTTCACTCGCGCCAGATAGATCGTGCTAACCGGTTTACTGCGAAACATGGCATAAGAACGCAGCACTGTGATGAGAACATCGCGCAGAATAATCGTCACAACAACCCACAATTTTACATAATCGAGCAAAGTGAAAGAAATGAAAGCAGCGGAAACGAGAATTTTATCGGCGAGCGGATCTAAAAATTTTCCCCAAATGGTTACATACCCATATTTCTTGGCGATATAGCCGTCATACCAATCCGTAAAACTGGCAATGACATAAATAGCAAACGAGGCTATATTCCAAATCCGTCCCTACCGGAATTCCGCGGGCGATTCGGGATATTTTCACTCCCAGCGGTTTGAGCAATTTTGCCAGGTATAACGCTGTGGCCTCGCCCTCAGCATTGGGGTTAGTTGCCAAAATGACTTCTTTCACCTCATCATTTATACGACGAAGCAGTTCCTTTATGCGTAAATCATCAGGACCTATTCCGTCCAGCGGCGAAAGACTGCCTCCGAGCACATGGTAAAGGCCTTTATAGTCGCCGGTTTTTTCCAGCGCTGCCACATCATTTGCCTCTTCGACCACACAAATCACGCTGCGGTCGCGATTCTGGTTTGTGCAAATCGGACACGGATCCGTCTCCGTAATATTGAAACAAACAGAACAATAAAGCGCTTTTTCTTTTACATCCTCTAATGACTGGGCCAAGCCATGCACTTCCTCTTTGGGTAGCTTCAGCAAATAAAACACAATACGCTGCGCTGACTTTCTGCCGATGCCCGGAAGGCGTGACAACTCATCTATAGCCCGCTGCAAGGATTTGGATAAATATGGCATATTTTTTCTATCTGAAAAATAATTTATTCAATACAAAAAAGTTTCTTTAATTTCTCTCTGTCAACATCAATGAATCACTCTTCATTGAATATCGGCAACAGGCAAGGCTGACAAATCAGCGTTGCTTAAGCCAGCGCTTTGCTTCGTCAACAGAACCAAACATCTTCACCAAATGCCCCTGATTCACGAAAACAGTTTCCAGAAAATAAAAATCCGAAAATCGATCCCCGACAACCAGCGCACGTTTGCAAACGTGATCAACGCCCATCTGTTGTGCCTTTTCAGGCATTCTATAAACTTCGAGCGCTTCTTCAGTGAGCCTGGCATTGCTCAAATCATTAATTACCAATTTGCAACCGAGCTTATTTTCTATTTCACCAACTTCTGCGGCAACTTTCTCCAATAATGACAAGGTCAGCTCGCCATCAATAGTAACAAGAATGAACCCACTCCCTTTGTCAAAAACAACAGAGTACGACAAAGAACTTCCTCCCCACGGCTATTTATTTATTCATAAACCGGATACTATATTTTTTGCAATTATTCAGCATTAAGCTTGAATATCCCCCAAAATTTCTGAGCACTTCTTACGCTGAATAATCTTTTTTAACTTTTTTTGCAACTGCGGATTTTTCTTCCTCTAATTCATGGGGCGTTGCCCCATGCTAATTTATCACGCCCTTTCAGGGCTTACACCAACGGCGTAACAATAATTTAGCCGAGGGCTACTCCCTCGGTTTAGAACCACACTCCAAAAATTCAAGCGCTAAAGGCGCGGGAGAAAAGAGAGGAAGCAACAATTGACGTAAAAAAACTCCGGTTCTGACGAAAACTTTTTCAAGTTATCAGACATCGCTGCCCCCGCCTAATCTTAAGTATTGAAACCAGGTATTTTTAATCCGTCTGGCAAATTGCCCAGCATGCCACCGGCAATTTTATTCATCTCTTCGTTTGCCATTTCATCAGCCTTTTCCAGAGCCAGATTTACCGCCGCTGCAATTAAATCTTCCAGCATTTCTTTGTCGTTCATTTCAAATACTTCCGGCTCAATTTTTATGTCAAGAATTTTCTTTCTGCCATTTGCAGTCACTTCCACCATGCCGCCACCCGAAGTTGCCGTCACTTTTTTTGAGGCTAATTCCTGTTTCATCCTATTCATCTCTTCCTGAACATCTTGAAATTGCTTCAATAGCCCCATGATTCCGAGGTTTTTCATCATTCGCTCCTTCATATAACCACATAAAAAACGAAAAAGTTACGCTCTTTAATACGGAAGTATTAATACTTTGCCAAGCGGGCAAAGTTCCCTTTTCACTTCACGACTTCCACATCAAAGGCCTCATCAATGTCGCGAATCAATGGTATTTTTTGCCCCAACCTTTGGACATAATAATTGCTACCGTTACTGACGCCATTTTCGTCATCATCAATTTCCCGTTCTACTTTGGCAAATTTCAACATTATCTTGGTGCCAAGGACGTTCGAAAGGGCGGCCTCCACTTCTTTGATGTTTTTCTGCAGAAAGCTGATGTGAAATTCTTCTTCCAGGCCAAAAGCAACCGTCAGCACCTTCTTGTCCCATTGTACGGGGTCACCTTCGGCGAGAAAAGTGCCGTACATGACCGCGCCTTTGGGAAGTTGATCCAGAAGGTCTGACCAGTTCTTTTTAAGATAATCAATATCAACATGCTCCGCCGATTGTTGTTCACTCGGCGGAACGGACGACTCTGCATCGTCTGAACCCTCCTGAGGTTCTTCACTTTTCGTCGGGGGCATCGATGACGCATTGGGATTATTTTTCACAATAGGGATTTTCTTCTGCGTTACCGGAGCTTTTCTAATTGGAGCGGTTCCGGGTGGCGGATAGTTAGGATTACCCGCATTGGACGCGGAAAAAGCTGCGCCAGGCGCCTGAAGAATTCTTTCCTTCAGCATTTCAATGCCCTGAATCAGTGCATTAATGCTTTCAGTTTTGTTGAACTGAATCATTTTCACGGTGATCATCTCCATGAAAATGCGCGGATTTTCTGCTCGCTTAATGCTGTTTTGGGCGTCGGCAATGATCTGCATGAGCTGAAGCAAATCCGTATCTTCAAATTTATTGGCAATCTCCGCATATCGTTTTTTGAATGCCTCGGTCGTCTCCACCGATTGCAGCGAATTTGTTGCTTTCACAATCAGAATATTTCGAAAATGCTCTGCCAGACCGTTTAAAAATTCACTCAAACCATAACCATTGAAAAATACTTTTTCAATCAAGTCCAATCCAGCAGCGACATTTCGCTCCAGCACAGCATCCGTGAATTGAAAATAGATTTGCCAATCAATAATTCCCAACAGATCAGCAATTGCAGAAACTGTTATTTTTCCCGGGGAAAACGAAATTGCCTGATCCAGCAAGCTTTGACTGTCCCGCATCCCGCCTTCTGCTTTCTGGGCGATCAAAAACAGTGCTTCATCCTCTATTTCAATATTTTCTTGCTGGCAAATATATTTCAGATGATCAATAATTTCTTTCAGTGAAATTCTTTTGAAATCAAAACGCTGGCATCGAGAAATAATTGTTGCAGGAACTTTGTGTGGTTCGGTGGTCGCAAAAATGAACATGACGTTTTGGGGCGGTTCTTCCAAAGTTTTCAGCAGAGCGTTGAAAGCGGAATTCGACAGCATGTGCACTTCATCAATGATGTAAATCTTGTACTTCCCTCTGGCGGCAGTATAACTGAGCTGCTCCTGCAAACGACGCACATCATCGACTCCGGTATTGGACGCACCGTCAATTTCAAAAACGGTCAGACTTCTGCCTTCGGTGATTTCCCGGCAGCTATCGCATTTATTGCAGGGATTTTCTGAAATTCCCTGGTCGCAGTTGACCGCTTTTGCTAAAATTCGTGCTACAGTGGTTTTGCCGATGCCGCGCGGGCCCGTGAAAAGATATGCATTAGCAAGACGCTTCTCCCGCAATGCATTTTTCAGTGTTAGCACGACGTGTTTCTGATTCACGACATCGTCAAAGGTCTGAGGTCGCCATTTTCGGGCTAACACTAAATAAGACATGCTGCCTCCAGAGATAGGAATCGGTGAGAATTAAGAAAAAATCGATGGGGCAATAAGTATTGTCCCTGCGAAAAAGTTAACATTTGCGGAAAATAAAGGCTGTGCACCTCTCTTCGATCTCTCTTTTCAGATAACGAGCGCCAACAGCCAGCTCCCGCCAAGCACCCCTGCGGCACACAAAGATCATGCTTACCGCTGCTACCTTCCGGTCCTGACGGGGTTTGACACTACTTTGTTGCGCAGGACTTAACGATCAACACCGCTTATTATTGCTTGCTATCCGACGAGCGGACCTCAGAGAGGAATTCGACCCTGCTGTAGCGGATTGCAGGTACAGGGCACCGCTAGCTCCCCGTCTAGCACAGCCGAGTGGAGCCGATGGGATTCGAACCCACGGCCTGTACGTTGCGAACGTACCGCTCTCCCAACTGAGCTACGGCCCCATTTAATTGATAATTGACAATCCTCAATTATCAGCTATCAGACCTAATCTAAAAAATTTAGCGGAGAGAGAGGGATTCGAACCCTCGGAGAAGCTTGTGGCCCCTCACACGATTTCCAATCGTGCCCCTTCGGCCAGCTCGGGCATCTCTCCAATTTTTCACGCCAGCGGAGAGGGGGGGATTCGAACCCCCGTTCGCCATACAGCGAAAACGGTTTTCGAGACCGCCCCGATCAACCACTCCGGCACCTCTCCGGCGATTATTCCAAATTTACATCAGCAGATCCGCTGCGCAATTTTTTGAAAAAATCTTTTATGATCCATTCACATTTTTGCTGTAAAATCCCGGAAATGACCTCTATCTTATGATTGAAGCCGTTGCCGGAGAGTACATCTGTCACCGTTCCACAGGCACCGATTCTCGAATCCTGCGTGCCAAAAACAACACGGGAAATGCGACTGTTGACTACCGCACCAGCACACATGGGACACGGCTCCAAAGTCGCATACAAAGCAGCGTCTTCCAGTCGCCAGGTTCCCAGGTAATTTGCCGCCGCAGTAATTGCAATCATTTCCGCGTGAGCTGTGGGATCCTGAAGTGATTCGATTAAATTGTGGCCTCTGCCAATAACCTTGTTTTCAAAAACAATAACCGCTCCGACAGGTATTTCTTTTTTACGGTAAGCTTTTTCCGCTTCCAAAAAAGCTTGCTCCATCCATTTTTCGTGGTCATTCATCATAAGAAAATAACTGCCTGCGCGGTTATACGAAAAATTTAGTACGCCCGGAGGGAATCGAACCCCCAACCTTTTGGTCCGTAGCCAAACGCTCTATCCAATTGAGCTACGGGCGCACGGATATGTTCAAAGTTTCGAGTTTTTAGTTACGAATTTCGAGTTTGTATTTTCGAATTCTTTGCTTCAAGCAAATAAATTTCAGTAGGCAAAAAAAAATTACCAATCACCAATGACAACTCACTGCTCACCACTTACAACATGGTAGCGCGTACGGGAGTCGAACCCGTGTTACCGACGTGAGAGGCCGGCGTCCTAGGCCACTAGACGAACGCGCCGTTTTCCAAATCTATCTAATGCTCAACCTACTTTATTTCTTGATTCAATGTTTTTTAAACACCTTGCGCCGCACTCGTACGCCCGAAGGGACTCGAACCCCTAACCCTCTGATCCGAAGTCAGATGCTCTATCCAATTGAGCTACGGGCGCGTTTTAGTTTCGAGTTTCTTGTTACGAGTTTCGAGTATTTTGCCCGAAATAGATTGTCAATAACAACAACCTAATGCCAAATGACAAATGCCCAATGACTAACTTAGCTGGGGAGCAGGGATTCGAACCCCGATTATACGGTCCAGAGCCGTATGTCCTGCCATTGGACGACTCCCCAATGAGTTTATTTTTCTGAAATCAGATCAATCGCTTTTTTCATTCTTCGCAAAACCACTTCTCTTCCGAGCACCGCCATCATCTCAAACAGACCGGGGCTCGCCGCGCTTCCAGTGAGCGCTACTCGAGTTGGGTGAATCAATTTTCCAGCACCAAAACCCATTTCTTCCGCAAGCTTCCGCACGGTCGTTTCAATGGAATTTTCGTCAAACGACGCCAAATTTCCCAGCGCTTCGGCTAATTTGGTCATGCGCCCGAGCAAATTTTCGCCGCGCCAGTGTTTTTTAACGGCTTTCTCATCAAAGTGTTCCGGGTCGGAGAAAAAATATTTTCCGGCACTTAAAAATTCCGTTGTTTTTTTCACCCGCGGTTTGAGCAGATCAATGACTTTTTCAAGATATGCTCTGTCAAAATTTTCCGTAAATTTTTCTTTCCGGAAAAACGGCTCCAGCAATTTGTACAATTCTCCGGTGTCGGCCTGATTAATGTATTGCGCATTGAACCACTGCAAGCGGGTTTCGTCAAAAACTGCGCTGTTTTTATTGATTCCCTTTAAATCAAAAATCTGAATGAGCTCGTCTTTGTTCAAAATTTCCCTGTCATCTTTGGGCGACCAGCCCAGAAGCGCCAGATAATTGAACAAAGCCTGCGGCAAATAGCCCATTTCTTTGTACTCAACCACAGATGTTGCGCCATGACGTTTGCTCATCCGTTTACGGTCGCTGCCCAGAATTAACGGTACATGGGCAAAAACGGGAATTTCCCACCCCAGCGCCTGATAAAGCAAAACCTGCTTCGGCGTGTTTGTCAAATGATCATCGCCGCGGATGACATGCGTGATTCCCATGTCATGATCATCAACAACGACCGCCAGATGGTAAGTCGGCATTTTGTCCGACCGTAAAATGATGAAATCATCAATTTCTTTATTGTCAAATGTCAAAGAACCACGAACTTCATCGCTGAAATTTGTCTTTCCGGGCTCGGTTTTGAAACGAACGACAGCAGGAATTTTTTGTTCCAGTTTTTCCTGCACTTCTTCCGGTGACAAATTCCGACAATGACCATCGTAAAAATAAGCCGACCGATCGCCTTCGCGCTCTTTTCTGATTTTTTCCAGTCTTTCCTGACTGCAAAAACAATAATAAGCATGGCCAGAATTCACAAGATTTTCTGCAATCTCACGATATCGGCCCAAATGTTCTGACTGAAAAACAGGCTCTTCGTCCCAATCGATCCCCAACCAGTTCAAACCATCCAGAATTGCATCGACCATTTTCTGATCAGAACGCTTGACATCCGTGTCTTCAATGCGCAGCAAAAATTGTCCCTGATTTTTTCTCGCAAAAAGCCAGTTAAAAATTGCTGTGCGCGCTCCACCAATGTGAAGATAGCCAGTGGGGCTGGGAGCGAATCGAACGCGAACGCCGGAATTATTTTCAAATAACATCGATTGTCTGTTGTTTGTCCGTTTCATATTTTCATTTTTAAGAAGCGGAGAGGGAGGGATTCGAACCCTCGGTAGGCAATAATACCTACAACGGCTTAGCAGGCCGCCCCGTTCAGCCGCTCCGGCACCTCTCCTCAAAAAAAAATTAG
>NATN01000139.1 GCA_002085355.1 Candidatus Zhuqueibacterota bacterium 4484_87
TGAACGATGACGTTGGTCTTGATGGAAATCCGCTGACCTATGACACGGGTCAGGGAGATGGTGTTCCCACCAGCGGCGCCGGAACCGGTTTCCCGGGCGAGCCCAATATCGATGTCACTGATGTCTCCGAATCTGACCAGTTGGGTTTAACGAATGTTCAGTACCAGCAGTCCGGAAATTTTCACACTGAACAGGACGAAGGAACTTGGAATCGCTGGATGATCCCCGGGAAATTCTGGGATACGAGCATCAATACAGTCAACGGCGATTGGGATTTGTTCGTCTCCTCGGGACTTTTTCCGTTGAAAGCAGGTCAGCGGGCGCGCATTTCAATGGCGGTCAATTTAGGCCAGGACAAAAAAGACGCGTTGCGTAACAAAGAAATTTCACAAAAAACTTATGATCTGGATTATCAATTTGCCAAAGCGCCAATTTTGCCGGTGCTGAAAGCGATTCCCGGAGACGGCAAAGTGACCCTTTACTGGGATGACAAGGCAGAAAAATCTTTTGATAAATTTATGCAGGATATCGGCGCGGAGCCTTATGATTTCGAAGGCTATCGTATTTACAAAGCGACTGATCCGGCGTTTGAGGATGCCTATTCTATTACAGACGCCGATGGGAATTTGACATTTTACAAACCGGTGGCACAATTTGATTTGAAGGACGGTATTACTGGTTTGGATTCGCTGGGAATTAATGGAGCGCATTTCAATTTGGGAAATGATTCCGGATTGCGCCACTCCTGGGTTGATGAAGATGTGATTAACGGACAGACTTATTATTATGCCATCACTGCTTATGACAGGGGTGCTGCCTGGGCAGAGATTCCGCCGAGCGAAACGCCCATCCCAATTACGGTAGAAGTGACTGGCGAGGTGAAAATGGGGACCAATGTGCAACGCGTGATTCCTGAAGCCCCTTCCGCCGGATATGTGGCGCCAACGCTGGTGAATATTGATCAACCAGCTCAGGGAAACACTACCGGCAGAATTATGTACGACATTGTTGATCCGCAAATTATCCCGGACAACCATAAATATCGTATCACATTCAGGGACACACTTTTACCGCGCCAGAACCAGACCGAACCTGATACGTTGAAAACGCTTGATTTTTCATTGTTTGATGTAACTTTTGAATCGGAAGGAAAGATTGACACGCTGATTCTCAATTGTCCGAAACTCAAGGCATCCGAAGAAATTCCCATGACCGATGGATTTCGTCTGATTTTGGACAACGAGGATGTGATTGAATTGAACCAGACTCTTTCGGGCTGGAATGATGATGAAATCATGCCGCTGTCGCTGAGGCCATTTCAGGCAGGATTTCTAGTCGGATTTCCCAATCCAAAGGACTACAAGATCGTTTTCGGCGACGTGGGTATAGACACTTCTATTTATTTGAAAGTGCGCCGCATCGATTTAAATCCCAAAGCGGTGAATTTCACTGTTTATAATTTAACGGATTCGGAAAAAGTGAAATTTGCATTCTGGGAGACGGATGGAGATGACGGCGTTTTTACAGCGAGTTATCTCGAATCTGATGTCATTGTTTTTATGGAA
Source organism: Candidatus Zhuqueibacterota bacterium 4484_87 (assembly GCA_002085355.1). GTDB lineage: Bacteria > Zhuqueibacterota > Zhuqueibacteria > Thermofontimicrobiales > Thermofontimicrobiaceae > 4484-87. The sequence goes on from NATN01000139.1 coordinate 1,566, forward strand.
GAAAATTCCGAGGGAGAACTGTCTCCAAGCTGGCGGTTTAAGGTTGTGTTTGATTCATTGCACAGAAATCCGACCAAGGGCGATACCGCATATTTGTATTTGAAAAAACCTTTTCTCAGTAATGTCGTTTTTGAATTTACCACGCACGCGCCATTTGTGGATAATGAGTTAGCAAAAACGCAGTTGGATCGCATTAAAGTTGTGCCCAACCCTTATGTGGCAACTGCGATCTGGGAAGGCAGAAACTTTTTCACCACAGGCCGCGGTCCCAGATCGATTCATTTCAATCATTTGCCGCGACAGTGTACAATTCGGATTTTCACTGTTTCGGGAGAATTGGTTGATACCATTGAGCACGACAGTCCCATCGACGATGGTTCAGCAGAATGGGATGTGTTGACCCGAGACAATCTGACAGTTTCTTACGGCGTTTACATTTATCATGTGGATGCGCCGGGCATCGGAGAAAAATTGGGTAAGTTTGCGATTATAAAATAATGGGAGATAAAGACGTGAAAACAGATGGAAAGTTTACTTTTTTTATAATTTTGTTGTTGCCTATTTTTGCCCCGCTAATCCTGCACGCCCAGGAAGTGACAAAAATTGGCACAACCGCGGCAAAAGTGCTGAGTATTCCGGTTGGTTCCCGCGCATTGGGAATGGGAGCCGCTTTTACGTCGGTCGCTGATGATGCAACAGCCATGTACTGGAATCCTGCTGGAATCGCGCGTCTGGATCGAGGCGAATTTGTGTTCATGCATTCCAACTGGTTGGCAGATTTACGCTTCGATTACGTGGGATTGACTTTTCCTCTCGCTCAGTTGGGTACCGTGGGATTTAGCTTTTCTGCGCTGACGATGGATGAAATGGACATCACAACTGAATATGAACCGGAAGGGACGGGTGAGACCTTTTCCGCCGGCTCATTCATTGCGGGAATTTCATTCGCACGAAATCTGACGAATAATTTTACCATTGGCGCTTCGGTCAAATATGTGACCGAGAGAATTTGGAATTCCTCTGCTGGTGCAGTTGCCGTGGATATTGGAACTTTGTTCGACACGCCATTCCGCGGCATTCGCTTGGGCGCCAGTATCAGTAATTTTGGTCAAAAAATGCAAATCATGGGCGACGATTTGCTCGTGCAGAAAGATATTGATGCATCAATAGCCGGAAATAACGAAAGTGTGAATGCTTATTTAGCAACTGATAAATTTGATTTGCCGTTAATCATGAGGATTGGCATTTCTACGGATTTTATAGATACTGATTTTCAAAAGTTCACAATTGCTATTGATGGGCTGCATCCGAATGACAATACGGAATCTGTCAATATTGGCGGTGAATATTCCACGCTGAGAAAAATTGTCTCCTTTCGCGGTGGCATGAAGTCGTTGGGATTAAAAAATCGCGAGGATCGGTATACAATCGGAATGGGGCTGAATTATTTTCTAGGCGGTGGGAGACGGATCAGAATTGACTACACTTATGAGCAGTTTGTTCATCTAAAGGATATTCATCAATTTACTTTGGCTGTAAAATTTTAAAAATATTTTTGGAAAAAGTCAACTGTTTTAGCATTGGCGTTTTAAAATGACAAAATCAAAAGAAGGCTTTATTTCGGCAAAAATGACAAATTCAGAAAGGAGGTGCTCTAATCGTCATTTTTCCCCTCAATTTGAATAAAAAAATGTTTGAAGGGAGGTGATAGGCTTTTAATGATGAAGTTTTTACAACTGTCAATTAACCCAAATCAAAAGAACCAAAATTAAGGAGAAGCCACATGAGTAAAAGGAATCTTTTACCAGTGATGGTGATTCTGATTGCTTTTAGTGCTGTTGCGGTGTTTGGTCAAACGGTCACAGTGACCATTCCGGACACAACAGCCGAATCAGGCACCTCAATTTCCGTTCCCATTATGGTGAGCGACCTCACAGGATTGAATGTTTTGGCATACGACATCGCCATTACCTTTGATCAGAATGTACTTGATGCGACAGGGTTCAGCCGCACCGGGACTGTTTTGGAAACATGGAATGATCCGACTGTGAACGATCTGGATGGACAGTACAATTTGGTCGGTGCCGGCACCTCTGCTATTGCAGGGAGCGGCGTTTTTATTTATATCAATTTTGATGTTGTCGGTAATGCTGGTGATACCACAACCATCCATTTTAACAAAATGGTATTCAACGAAGGCGATCCGGCGGCGACGACAACCGACGGTAAATTTTCCGTGGGATCAGGAGCAAGCCTGGTTACTTTCCAGGTAGATATGAGCATCAAGCTGCGGGAAAATGTTTTTGATCCTGGCGCTGGCGATATTGTTGTTGTGCGCGGCAATTTTAATGGCTGGGGTGGCAATGATCAGGAATGTACCGATGCTGATGGCGATACTGTTTATACCGGAACTTTCGATGTTGGTTCTGAACCAACGATTTCCTATAAATACGTCATACATAAATCTGATGGCACAGATATGTGGGAAGATAATATCGGTGGAAACCGTGAATTTGCCAATAGCGGCTCTCAGGTTTTGCCAGTCGTCTATTTCGATGATGACGATGAATATACACCTCCTGCCGATGTTTTTGTGACTTTTCAGGTAAACATGAGCATCAAGTTGCGCGAAGAGGTTTTCAAACCTGGCGAGGGAGACCTTGTTGTTGTTCGCGGCAATTTTAATGGATGGAGTGGAAATAACGAGGAATGTACTGATGCAGATGCGGATAGTATCTACACAGGGACTTTCAATATCGGAACTGAAGCGACAATCGCCTATAAATACGTCATCCACAAAGCGGATGGCACAGACATGTGGGAAGACAATATTGGTGGAAACCGTGAATTTGCCAACACCGGTTCTGACCAGACTCTGCCGGTTGTTTACTGGGATGACGATGACGAATTCAGTGGTGTAACCCGTACTGGCGCTATTCTTTTCAATGTGGATATGCAGGTCTGGGAAGATGCTGGTTTCTTTGATCGAAATTTGGATTCTCTGGAAATTCGCGGCGGATTTAATGGCTGGGTTTCCGGCGATTATCTGGAACGTTTTCCGGGATCCATGATCTACGAGAAAATTATGCCAGTGGAAGGTATTGTTGGCTCAGAAATTCGCTACAAATATTATCTGAATTATCACGACAAAACTTTATGGAGTAACAGTGACTGGGGATATGAAGTTCCGTACACTCGCGGTGGTGGCAACAGAATCATCGTTTTTGAAGGAACTGATGACCAGATGGCTCCGTTGCAGTACATGAATGATATTCCCCACGGCGGCGTAATTCCGATGGGAAAAACTGTTACGGTAACGTTTACAGTGGACATGAATCCGGCGATGAGTCTGCCCACTCCGTTCAATCCCGCGACTGATACTGTTACGTTAATCCCGCAGGATCCGCACTGGGCAGTCGGTCAGGGGCTCACTCCTTACGATGAAACCCTGGTAACCTTCACAGACAGTGACGGTGACGGCGTTTATACCGGAACGCTGGAAATTCATGGCCCAACTATTTACGGAGTGGAATATGCCTATCGCTATGGTGCAGATGATATTACCGAAGGCGGTGGTTTTGAATTCGGACGCTATCGCACTCGCTATATTGTTCCCAACAGCGATGGATCTTATCCTGATACCTGGACATTCCCAGTGGATACATTTCAATTGGATCCACCGCTGCCAGTAGAAGAAGCTCCTTTGAAAGTGGCTGTGGATGAACTCATTCAGGGACGCGTCACTCCGGATAACTACACGCTGGGTCAGAACTATCCGAATCCGTTCAACCCGACAACGATGATCACTTACTCAATTCCGAAATTGAGCCATGTGAATATCAAAGTTTACAATATGCTGGGACAGGAAATTGCCACTCTGGTGAACAAGCAAAAAGCTCCCGGAACGTACAAAGTTTCCTGGGATGGAAAAGACTACACTGGTAAAGTAGTTGCTGGCGGCGTCTATTTCTATCGCATTGAAGCTGGTGATTTCAACAAAACGATGAAAATGCTATTCTTGAAGTAACGGATAGAGCATTTTTGATTTTTAATGGGGAAGGCAGTGCGTTCGTTCATGCTGCTTTCCCTTTTTCATTTGTAGATTTATTGCCTGAATTTTTATTCAAAATGCGACTGGAACAAAAAAGCTTTTTCTGATGCGTAGTAAAATAGCAGAAAAAAAGAGAGCCGAACTTTCCGAACGAAATCGTGGCATCCATCTGCTGCGAAGCAGGATGCAATTTTTCAATCAAATGGAAACCACGAATGTGAGATCAAAGATGCTACTGAAAATAATTTCGTTCAAAAATCAGTCCGGCTCACTTCTCGGCATGATTCTATATTAAATGGAGGACAACATATTTATTAACTACATTTTTTGCGCGTACTTCTGAGCTTTCTCAAAATATTCACTATCCGGATATTCATTCATTAATTTATCGAACATCTGCAAGGCCAACTGTTTGTCACCCAATTTCAAATAGCAGCGTCCCAACATCAATAAGGCATCATCTTTCTTGTGTGATTGTTGGTAAGCGAGTACTTTCTCTAAAGCATCTACCGCGCTTTGATAGTCATGCTTACCGAAAAAGCATTCACCGATCCAATATTGGCAATTGCTCGCTAGTTTATGCGTTGGATAGGTTTGCAAAAGTGAATTGAATAGATTAATCGCCGCGTCAAATTCCCGAGCGTAAAAATGCTGCATTGCTTCTTCATACGTTGCAGTGAAATCAGAAATATCGGCGTTCATTGAAGCGGACATGGCAGTGCTTCTCGTACTGAAGCCCCCTTCCAATTCCGCGATGCGATCTTTTCGATATTCTAACTGGCTTTTCAGCTCTTCAATTTCCAATTCTTTTTGAGAAATTGCCTGATTCAATTCATCCAGTTTCGCTTTTAATTGTACGTACTCGCCCATGGAATTGTCTGCTGCGGATTGTTCTTCGTATTGGTCGATGCCTTCCAGCAATTTACTTAAATCATCACTTCCCGAGTCTCCGGCATCAAAATTACCTGCTTCTCCATTGGCAAGTTCTTCAATGGGGGTTTTGTCTGCGACTTCGATTTCCTTGCTTCTATTGAAGTAACTGTTTTCTCGATAAAAAGTAAGTCCAGTCCGAAAATTCAAATAGCCGTCTTTTGATTTGCTCCATTGGTTATGATAGCCGCCGTCGAGATCATCTCCTGATGTAAAGCGATAATCGACATAACTGTTCAGTGCCATACGAGGACTCAACCGATATTCAAATCCGCCGCCGAACATCCATGCGGCATCAAAATATCCGCCGAAATAGTGTCCGGATCCCATTGGCGGATCAAGATGAAACCAGATGGCACCAAAACCGGCATAAGCGTACGGAATCAAATTCCCCCCGCTTGCCAAATTGACTCCCAATTTCATGTCCAAATTCAGCACGTCGGTGGAGAATGTGCATTTGTCAAAAATCAATGTCCCGTCGCTCAGTTCGCCGTAACCGAAAGAGCCTACAGCAAAGAATTTGGGACTGATGGCGTATTTGGCGTAACCTTCAACGCCACCGCCAACTCCTGTCTTTGGTTTGTCACAGTAAATCCTCTGACCGCCAACGTTAAATCCCAAACCCAATCGGCTGGCAGACAATTGAGCTGATGCTGTCGTTGCCAACAGGCTCAATGTGATGAGAGTTACCACGATGAAAATCACTCGTTTCATTTTATACCTCCTGTTACGCCTCAATCAGCTCTAAAATATTATGTTTCAGCTTTTCAACTACGATTTCTTTCTTTTGATTTTCCTCTCTAATTTGTTTTCTAAATTCAAGAATCTTGTCTCCCAATCGTTCAAAATAAAATTTGCGCAGTGAACCGTGGACAAGCTGATTCACTTTTGTTTCTAACTCCCAATATCGTGAATCAAGGCCTTTGACGTAACTTTCAAATTGCATTTCGGATAAATCATTTTCCAGCACTGTATCAACTCCGCTAAAAATTAAACTGCTGGACGGTTCCGCGTGGAAATTTGTGTCCGGCGCAAATTTTGAAATGAGAAATACTTCCACTGATTTTTTTTCTTCCGGCGTTGGCTTGCGGTGTGTTTCATATCTGATCGCGTTTAGCTCCCCGTCGTATGTGGCTCGAATCAGTAAGTTAAATTTAGAAAAATAGACAAGCTCATCCATTCCCTTCTGCCTCGATTTAGCACGCTTGTGTATTGTTTTTTCATGTAGATAACAAAAATCATGCCATTGGCTTGGTGAAAAAAGATTAAAATGGAAAATTGATGTAATTTAATTAATATCAATGAGATAGCGAAAAATTAATTAAAGTATTAATATTTAACAAGTAAGAAGAGTCCTTTTGTTTTTGTTTCATTGTGAAAATTGGTGATAAGGGGACAGTACAGGTGTACTTTTTGGGGCAAAAGTGTATTTTGTTGGAGCAGTATGACAAGATGGTAATAACCTTGAGCCGCAAAAACACATAAATGATTGTGTTTTGCCGATTGCTTCATTGTATTTTTAAAATTTTGCGGGAAGGGTATTAAATATTTTTTGATTTTTTATTGACTCTGAATCGAGCTCAGTACTTCTGTAAATTCGGGGAGTTTTTGGAAAATAATATCGTTGCTAATCAAAACTGATACGAGAATGAATTTCGAAAATATGCTGACATACTTTATTCTACAGTCAGGTTTACCCAAATTTACTCAAAATTTTGTCAGTTGCGGCAGAATATTTTATTAATGGGTCGTTATTTCTTCTTTTTACTTTTTGATGCCCCCCTTTTTTTAAATGAAAATAATGAGTTATGCTCTTTGTTTTTTAGCTTTAATTTAATTTCATTTGCCCGCTTTTTTGCCATTTCCACTCTTTGCTCCATTGCTTCCGGAGCAGCAGCAATGAATTTGAGATAAGATTCGTAAGCTTTTTTTGTTTTATTCAGCGTGTCCAGTGCCAGCGCCCGGTTGAACCATGCTTCTGCATATTTATCGTTTATCTTGGTGGCCCGTTCATAGCATTTGAGGGCATCATTGAGACGACCTATTTTGTTCAGGGTAACACCCAGATTATTCCATGCTTCCTCGGATTCCGGATTCAACCTAATGGATTTTTCGTATGCTGCAATAGCTTCAGAGTCGCGATTGAGCGCTGTAAGTATGTTGCCCATGCGGTAATGTAGTTTCGCGTGATGCGATTTCAGTTTATTCGCCTGTTCAAAAGCGCGCAGTGCCTCGGCCAGTTTTCCTGTTCGCTGTAGCGCAATGCCTTTGTAATACCAGGCATCAAAATTTTTCCCCTGCAAAGCCAGAGCTTTATCGTAATTATTTATTGCTTGTACGTATTTTCCCATTTTGAACAATATATTTGCTGCGCAAAACCAGGCTTCATCTTCATCAGGATTCAATTTTGCTGCTTGTTCATATTTTTTTAAGGCGTCAGAAAATTCTTTCATTTTTTCCAGCGCCACGCCCTGATTGAGATAGGCTTCATAAAAATTTGATTTTGTCTCCGCCGCTTTTTGCGCGAACACCAATGCATCTTCAAATTGACCGGATTTTAAAAGAACGCCACTCTGATTCAGATAACCAACGCTCGATTTCACTAAATCGCAAGATAAATCATACTGTTCCAGCGCGTCCTGATATTGCTCTTTTTCGAAAAATTGATTACCCTGTTTGATGAGTTCCGCTGCTTGCACACGGTCAGCAAGGGGGATGTTCTTATGCAATTCAATATCACTTTTGATGAGCGCAATATCGCGGACGAGCTTAAAATGCTCATTATTGCCAACTATCAAATATCGTTGACGCCGTTTTGCCTCGACATCAGTTACTTCTTCGCGAAAGTCTCTGAAAATAAAAATGATGTCTGTAATAAAAATAATAACTAATGCCAACATAATTAATATGACATTGCCGGGAAGGATATCTTGTGTTTTATCAAAAAAAATTGTAGCGCTGACGATGAGAATGCCAATAGCATTAATGGGAATAAATGAGTGGTATTTGAGCAAGATTCCAATAATAATCAGAAAAAGAAAAAAAAAGCCGATGAGCGCGTTAATAACCACAAAATACATTCAGAAATTCTCCTCAAATGCAACACTATTTTTAAATTAACTGATTCAAATTGAAAGCAAGCAAGTTGATCCGGCAGGTGTTGACTAATATAACTATTTTTCATTTGATTGTCAAGAAATAATTGGCTAAAAATGTTAAACTTAATGCAAGCCAGTGAGAGGGGAGAGCTAACTTCGTTTGACAGATGCAGTTTGATGAAAAACGCAGGCAAAAGAAAGTTAGCCGCCACACTGTACGAGTGTAGCAGCTAACACATTATAATTTCACTCTTCGTCGATTCGGGGCCTGCGCATGTTGCTGGCAATGAGGCCAGCGCCAACTAAAATAAGGGCAACAGGCCAGTACTTAGAAATCAAATCTCCAATTTGCCAATTAACGATATGCAATTTATTCAATAAAAGGACGATGCCAAAGAATAAGAATAAACCAGCCGGGATGAGTGATCCTTGGTCGCGGGGATTTACCAGATAAAGCGATAGAAATGCCAATCCGAGGATGACCAGTAAAACAGGCCAGACGTCTCTCAGATAGTAATAGGGCACAAATTCAAAATTCCGCAAGAAGAAAAACAGCCCGAACAAAAACAGGATAGTGCCGGGAAAAATAGCTCCACGTTCTTTTTTGTTGGGCAAAAGAGCTTCAATAATTAACCAGAGTCCCAGCGCCAACAGAATTAACGGATAAATCTCGCGCCAGCCCAAGAAATCAGGCATTAATTTGTAAGCCAAAAGGATAAGCCCCAAAAAAATCAGGAAAATCCCCGGAGTCAAAGACGGGTTCTTACGTTGCGTCATAATTACCTCCTATTTTTCTTCAGGTGCGCTTTCATCAGCATCTGTGCTTTTTTTAGTGTCTTTCTTCTTGGGCATCGTTTTTACTCTTTTCGCCCTTGTTTTTGGCTTTTTGGCAGGAGGCGAAACTGGGGGCTTGGATTGAGCTGTACCTGGATTTTCCGGAACAGCGATCATCCAGATAATGTAAACGATGACTCCCAAGAAAAATGAAGTTGCCAGGGCAAACACGACCCAGCCGATGCGAACTAATACCGGGTCAATGGATAATTGATCAGCAAGACCACCACAGACGCCGCCAATGATTTTCTCATCGCGGGAGCGGTAAAGTCTTCCGGCGTCTTTTTTATCCGTTTTTTCCTGTTTTTCCTGTTGTAAAACATGAATCAAATATAAAACGCCCAACAGAATGATGATAACAGGCCAAATGATGTCCCAGTCAAAAAACCAAAAACGAAACCAGTTCCAGTGAATGGGGAGGAACGGGAAAAATCTCCAATCCCACTGATGCGCCAGTAGCATGAATCCTATAATGATCAGCCCTACTCCCCAATAAAGGGACGTATTCTCAGGCTGTTTGCGATCTGCAATGGATTGATGCGGATTTTCTCTCATCACAATGAGACTGATCAAATATAATAAAAATCCCCAACCATTGACAAAAATCAAGACAAGGAAGATGATGCGTACAATGACCGGGTCGATATCAAAGTATTCAGCGAAGCCGCCGCATACGCCAGCGATGATTCTGTCCACTTTTGAGCGAAAAAGACGTTTGGGCTCTGTCGTTTGTTGGCTTTTGGAAGTTGCCATATTTTATCCTTTCCAATAAATTTATTTTTCGTCGATGTCCATTTTTAATAACGGAAATTTTAATCTGTTGTTTCAATGAATTTTATTTTTTGCGTTGTTTTTGTACTTCGCCTGTCATCGGGACGAAAATTACAGGTAGAACCGATTTCTTCTTAATTGAGCCGTCCATCTCTTTTGTGATGAGTACCAGCTCCTGATACGAATCTCCGACCGGAATGATCATTCTTCCCCCGCGTTTTAATTGATCAATGAGTGGTTGAGGCAAAAACGGCGGTGCTGCGGTGACGATGATGGCATCGAATGGCGCTTGTTCGGGCAAGCCGCGATATCCGTCACCGATTTTAACGTGGATATTTTTGTATCCCAACTTTTGGAGGCGCTGGCGCGCTTTTTCTCCTAAAGCCGGAATAATTTCAATTGTGTAAACCTCTTTGGCAATTTCCGCCAAAATAGCTGCCTGATATCCTGATCCTGTGCCGATTTCCAGCACCTTTTCTTTCCCCTTTAATCCCAATTTTTCAGTCATAAAAGCAACGATGTAAGGCTGTGAGATCGTCTGATTTTCGCCAATGGGTAATGGTCGGTCCCAATAAGCCATTTCTTTTAAATTCTCCGGAACGAACAACTGCCGTGCTACTTTTTTCATGGCGTTGAGCACGAGCGTGTCTTTGATGCCTCGCGCTTGAATTTGCTTTTTTACCATTTTTAACCGACGGCGGGTGTAAATGTCGTCGGCGCTATTTTCCTGTTGCGCTGTGCAGTTTTGTATTGCTGGCAGAAGTAGCAGGGCAACAAGGCACATTTTGATAATATTTTTCATTTTTTTGCCTCCCGGGTTAAAACTGCAATGTGTGCTGCGACACTGGCAGCCAATTTTTCCAGATGATAGCCTCCTTCCAGCAGGGAAATGAGTCTTCCTTCACAGTAGTATTCGGCAAGTTCTAAAACAATATCGCTCATGGCGGTGAATCCGGTTTCGGTCAAATGCATTCCTGCAAGCGGATCATCCTTGTGGGCATCGAATCCCGCTGAAATGAGCAGAAACTGCGGCTCGAATTTTCTCACTGCCGGGATGAGTTTCTTAACGAACGCATCTATGTAATCCTGATCGCCGGCACCTGATCGTATCGGTACATTTAATGTGAAGCCGAAACCTTTTTCAGAGCCTCTTTCGCTTTCAGCACCGCTGCCGGGATAGTAGGGCCATTGATGAATGCTGAAATAAAAAACTGAAGGGTCATCATAAAACGCATTTTGCGTTCCGTTGCCGTGGTGCACGTCCCAATCAATGATTAGAATGCGTTCAATTTTGTGCTTTTGTTGCAGATAGCGGGCAAGAATGGCGATGTTGTTGAAAAGACAGAAACCCATGGCATGATTAAATTCTGCGTGATGGCCCGGTGGCCGTGTTGCGCAAAAAGCGTTGTCAATGTCGCCGGAGATAATTTTATCTGCTGCGGTGATTCCGGCGCCCGCGGCAAGCAAAGCGATCTCGTACGAGCGCGTGCAAATGCCCGTGTCAGCATCCAGATGTGTCATGCCGTTGGTGCAGGCTTCACGCACAGAGGCAATGTAATTGACATCATGAATGTTTTCGATACATTCCAAATCCGCTGGTTGCGGTGTGATATGTATGAGTTTTTCCCAGAGAGTCGATTGTTTCAGATGCGATAAAATTGCTTCTAACCGCTGTGGCGATTCTGGATGAAAATCTCCTGCTGAAT